>CALMYM010000330.1 GCA_937873675.1 uncultured Alphaproteobacteria bacterium
ATCAACATGGCGGCGATCCCGCGCGATCTCATCGAATCCGAACTCTTCGGCCACGAGAAGGGCGCCTTCACCGGCGCCGCCTCGCGCTCGGCCGGTCGCTTCGAACAGGCGGAGGGCGGCACCCTCTTCCTCGACGAGATCGGCGACATGCCGATGGACGCCCAGACCCGGCTGCTGCGCGTTCTCCAGCAGGGCGAATACACCACCGTCGGCGGCCGTACCCCGATCAAGACCGACGTCCGGATCATCGCCGCCACCAACAAGGACCTCAGGCAGCTGATCAATCAGGGCCTGTTCCGCGAGGACCTCTATTTCCGCCTCAACGTCGTGCCGATCCGGCTGCCCCCCTTGCGCGAGCGGTCCGAGGACATCGGCGATCTGGTGCGCCACTTCTTCACGCTCGCCGAGAAGGAGGGCCTGCCGGCCAAGCAGATCGAAGCGGCGGCGCTCGACCGGCTGCGGCGCTACCGCTGGCCGGGCAACATCCGCGAGCTCGAGAACCTGATCCGCCGTCTCGCCGCGCTCTATCCGCAGGACGTGATCACCGCCTCGGTGATCGAGACCGAGCTGGCGCAGCCGGTTCTGTCGCCGCCGCCGGAGGAGAAGTCGACCGAGGAGGGGCTCTCCGTCTCGGTGGAGAAGCATCTCTCCACCTATTTCGGCGGCTTCGGCGAGAACCTGCCGCCGCCGGGGCTCTATCACCGCATCCTGCGCGAGGTGGAGTATCCATTGATCTCGGCGGCGCTGGCGGCGACCCGCGGCAACCAGATCAAGGCGGCCGAACTCCTCGGCGTCAATCGCAACACGCTTCGCAAGAAGATCCGCGATCTCGACGTCCAGGTGATCCGGTCGTCGCGGTGATCCGGGGCCGGGGCACGGCGGGCGACGGCTCCGAGAGGGAGTCGGGTCGGCTGCCTCCCCTCGGTCTTCGCGGACCATCCGGCGTCGTCATTGCCGGGCTCGACCCGGCAACCCATGGGGATCGCGACACCGGGAACGCCGTCGGGTCGCCGGGTCGAGCCCGGCGATGACGGGTGGATGGGGCATGGTACGGTGTCGGAAGCCGCGAAGCGGTGTGGCGCGAGCCGGTCCGCGACACACCGGCAAGGCCGTCATACCGGGCACCGCCCCCCACCCCGACTCTCCCCCGCGCGGGGGGAGGGAGTACGCCGATCGCGAGGCCTTCGATGACCCTCACCCTCTTTCTCACCGCCGTCCTCGCGGGCATCGTCTACGTCGTGACGCCGGGGCCGGCGACGCTCGCCGTGCTCGGCATCACCGCGACGCGGGGGCGGATGCGGGGGCTCGCCTTCTTCCTCGGCCACGGCGTCGGTGATCTCACCTGGTCGGCGCTGGCGCTCGCCGCACTCCTCGGTGCGAGCCGGCTCGGGCCGGAGCTGTTCCGAGGGCTCGGCATCGCCTGCGGCGTCTACCTCGTCTGGCTCGGGGCCAAGGCGATCCTGACCCGCCGCGACGACGGACCGACGAGCATCGGCGCCGACGCGCCGATCCGCGACGGCATGATCTTCGGCCTGACCAACCCCAAGGCCTATCCGTTCTCGCTCGCCATGTACGGGGCGCTCTCGGTCGGGATCGGCACCGGTCTCGGCCTCGTCGATGCGGCGACGCTCTTCCTCGCCACTACCCTCGGCATGGCGATCGGCGATCTCTTCACCGTCGGCTGGGCCGGTCTGCCGCCGGTCGGGCGGCTGTTCCTGCGCTTCCGCGCGCCGATCTCGCGGGCGATCGGGGTGCTCTTCGTCGCCTTCGGGGTGAAGACGATCTGGGACGCCGCGACGAGTGCGGCGCATCGCTGAGCGACGGGCAAGATCGAGCCCTCTCGTCACCGCGGAGCGGCTCTGCTGTTGTCGTCTCGCCACAGTGCCGCAAATCGGCAACAATTCGGGTCAAGATGGGCGCGGGCGATTCCATGGACGCCGCCGGCCGAGACCGGGGCTGGGTGGAAGCGCGAGCCGCGAGGCGAGGGGACCGATCCTGGATTCGCAACCGATCCTGACCATTCCGAAGAATGCGATCGCCCCGGTCGGCGACACGACCCGGCGCATCCGCAAGATCGGTCTGGTCCTCACCATCGTGGCGCTGTTCACGGTGGCGGTCAGTTTCGCCGTGCTCACCGGCATGACCCGCATCGTGCCGACCGATGCGGTGCTCGGCGTCACGCTGACGGTCAATCTGGCGCTGCTCGCCGGCCTGATCGGGCTCATCGCCTGGGAACTCATCACCCTCTGGCTGGCGTGGCGGGCCGGTCGCGCCGCGGCGCGGCTGCATCTCAGGGTGATCGGGGCGTTCTCGGCGGTCGCCGCGGCGCCGGCGCTGATCGTGGCGATCCTCGCGTCGGTCACCCTCGATCGCGGTCTCGACCGCTGGTTCGAGGACCGCACCCGCACCATCGTCAACGCCGCCGCCAGCGTCGGCGAGGCCTATATCCGCGAACACGGGCGCGCCATCCGCGCCGAGGCGATCGGACTGGCCGCCGACGTCGACCGGGCAAAGGATCTCTACGAGTTCGAGCCCGACCGCTTCGACGCCTTCATTCGCACCCAGGCACAGTTGCGCGTGCTGCCCGCCGTCTTCCTGCTCAAGCCGGACGGCACGGTGATGACGCGGACGCTTCTCGATCCGGAATGGACCGAGCTGCAGATGCCGCCCGAGGAGGCCTTCACCGAGGCGGAGGCGGGCGAGCCGGTGGTCATCACCCCGGGCCGCACCAATCAGGTCGGCGTCATCGTCAAGCTCGAGGCGTTGGAGGGGCTCTTCCTCTATGTCACGCGACCGCTCGAAGGGCAGGTGCTGGAACCGCTGCGTCTCGCCAAGGGCGCGGCGGAGGAGTACCGCCAACTCGACCAGACGCGGTTCGGTGCCCAGCTCGCCTTCGGCCTGATCTTCGTCGGCGTGTCGCTGATCTTCCTGCTCGCGGCGATCTGGATCGGCATCGGCTTCGCCAACCGTCTGGTGTCGCCGATCCGCCGGCTGATCCTCGCCGCCGACCACGTGTCGAAGGGGCATCTCGCCGTCCAGGTGCCGGTCCGCCGCAAGGAGGGCGATCTCGCGCATCTGGCCGAGACCTTCAACACCATGACCAACGAGTTGCGTGCCCAGCGCGCCGAGCTTCTCGCCGCCAAGGATCAGATCGACCGGCGGCGGCGGTTCACCGAGGCGGTGCTCGCGGGTGTGACGGCAGGCGTCGTCGGTGTCGACGGGTCGGGGCGGATCACGCTGGCCAACCGTTCGGCGACGGCACTGCTCGACGCGAGCGAGAGCGAGATGGTCGGCCGTCAGGCCTTCGAGGTCGCGCCCGAACTCGGCGCCATCCTGGAGGCGGCGCTGGTCGACGAGACCGGCAAGCCGCACCAGACCCAGATCACCCTGAAGCGGGCCGGGCGCGAACACACCGTGACGGTCCGGCTCACCTCCGAGACGTCCGACCCGAGCGGCCACGGCTTCGTCGTCACCCTCGACGACGTCACCGATCTGGTCACCGCCCAGCGCTCCTCGGCGTGGGCCGACGTCGCCCGGCGCATCGCCCACGAGATCAAGAACCCGCTCACTCCGATCCAGCTCTCGGCGGAACGGCTGAAGCGCCGCTACGGCAAGAAGGTCGAGGACGACCGGCAGGTGTTCGACCAGTGCATCGACACCATCGTGCGGCAGGTCGGCGACATCGAGCGGATGGTCAACGAGTTCTCGTCCTTCGCCCGCATGCCCAAGCCGCAGATCGCCCGCGCCGACGTCGTCGACGCGGTGCGCGAGGCGGTGTTCCTGCAGTCGGTGGCGAAGCCGGAGATCGATTTCCGCACCCACCTTCCCGATCGGCCGATCTTCGGCCGTTTCGACCATCGCCTGCTGCTCCAGGCCTTCACCAACATCGTCAAGAACGCCAGCGAGGCGGTCGAGGCGGTGCCGGTGGAGGTGCGCGGCGAGGAGAAGGGTGCCATCGACGTGGCGATCACCGAGGACGCCGGCATCATCACCGTCGCGGTGGTCGACAACGGGATCGGTCTGCCCTCGGCCAACCGCCACCGCCTGCTCGAGCCCTACGTGACCACCCGCGAGAAGGGCACCGGCCTCGGCCTCGCCATCGTCCGCAAGATCCTCGAGGACCACGGTGGGCGCATCGAGCTGCTCGATGCCCCGGCGGTCGCCCACGGTGGACGCGGCGCCATGGTGCGCATGACCCTCCCGGGGGCCGGCGTCGAGGAACCCGCCGAACCGGCGACGTCGCCCGAAACGACCGCGGCCACCGCGAAGGAGGCCGCCGGCACCGGCGGCCCCGCCATCCCCCCACTCGAACCGAGCGAAGCGTGACATCATGGCGTCCGACATTCTCATCGTCGACGACGAGAACGACATCCGCGAGCTGGTCTCCGGGATTCTCGAAGACGAAGGACACGGCACCCGCACCGCCGCGAACAGCGACGAGTGTCTCGCCGCGATCGAAAAGCGGCGGCCGTCGCTGGTCTTCCTCGACATCTGGATGCAGGCGAGCCGCCTCGACGGCCTCGCGCTCCTCGATGTCATCAAGGGCCAGCACCCCGACCTGCCGGTGGTGATCATCTCCGGTCACGGTAACGTCGAGACGGCGGTCTCGGCGATCAAGCGCGGCGCCTACGACTACATCGAGAAGCCGTTCAAGGCGGATCGTCTGGTGCTCGTCGCCGAGCGCGCCCTCGAGGCGTCGAAGCTCCGGCGCGAGGTCAAGGAGCTGCGCGAGAAGTCGAGCGACTCCTCGGAGCTCCTCGGATCGTCCTCGGTGGTCAACCAGTTGCGCCAACAGATCGATCGGGTGGCGCCGACCAACAGCCGCATCCTCATCACCGGCCCCTCCGGCTCCGGCAAGGAACTGGCGGCGCGGATGATCCACCAGACCTCGCATCGCGCCCAGGGTCCCTTCGTCGTCCTCAACGCCGCGGCGATCACGCCGGAGCGCATGGAGGTCGAACTCTTCGGCGTCGAGGAGGAGGGCGGTTCGTCGCGCAAGATCGGCGCCATGGAGCAAGCCCACGGCGGCACGCTCTACCTCGACGAGGTCGCCGACATGCCGCGCGAAACCCAGTCGAAGATCCTGCGGGTGCTGGTCGAACAGAGCTTCAACCGCGTCGGCGGCTCGACCCGGGTGCAGGTCGACGTGCGGCTGATCTCGTCGACGGCGCGCGACCTGCCGCGCGAGATCCAGGACGGGCGTTTCCGCGAGGATCTGTTCCATCGCCTCGCCGTCGTTCCGATCCGCGTGCCGGCGCTGGCCGAGCGGCGCGACGACATCCCGCTCCTGGTCGAGCGCTTCATGGATCAGATCTCGCGCACCGCCGGCCTGCCGATCCGCAGCATCGGCGAGGACGCGATGGCGGTGCTCCAGGCGCACGACTGGCCGGGCAACATCCGCCAGCTCAGGAACAACGTCGAACGGCTGATGATCCTGACCCGCGGCGACCCGGAGGCGGTGATCACCGCCGACCTCCTGCCGTCGGAGATCGGCGCCATGTTGCCGGCGCTGCCGACCACCACCGGCGGCGAGCATCTGATGAGCCTGCCGCTGCGCGACGCCCGCGAGATCTTCGAGCGAGAATATCTCGTCGCCCAGATCAACCGCTTCGGCGGCAACATCTCCCGCACCGCGGAATTCGTCGGCATGGAACGTTCGGCGCTCCACCGCAAACTCAAGTCCCTCGGCGTCGGCTGACCGCGCGCACCGCCCGAACCACGAAGGAACCCGATCATGAGCCGCATCGCCTATGTGAACGGCCGCTATCTGCCCCACGCCGCTGCGGCCGTGCACGTCGAAGATCGCGGTTTCCAGTTCGCCGATGCCGTCTACGAGGTCTGCGAGATCCGGGACGGCAAGATCGTCGATCCGACTCTGCATTTCGAGCGGCTGGAGCGGTCCTTGCGCGAGCTGCGTATCGCCGTGCCGATGAGCCGCGCCGCGACCCTCGTGGTGATGCGGCGCATCGCCCGCCTCAACCGCGTCCGCAACGGCTCGATCTACATCCAGGTGTCGCGCGGCCAGGCGCACCGCGACCATGTCTTCCCCTCGCCCGACGTGCCGCCGACCGTGGTGATGACCGCCAAGTCGGTCGCCCGCGCCAAGGGCGAGGCGTTGGCCGAGCTGGGCATCAAGGTCATCACCGTCCCCGACAACCGTTGGGAGCGGGTCGACATCAAGAGCGTGTCGCTCCTGCCCAACTGCCTCGCCAAACAGGCGGCGAAGGAGGCCGGGGCGCGCGAGGCGTGGTTCGTCGACGCGGGAGGCTTCGTCACCGAGGGCGGCTCGACCAACGCCTGGATCGTCACCGCCGACGGCGTCCTCGTCACCCGGCCGGCCGAACACGGCATCCTGCGCGGCATCACCCGGACCATCACCCTGAAAGTCGCCGCCGATCTCGGCCTCAGGGTCGAGGAGCGGGCCTTCACGGTGGAGGAGGCCAAACGCGCCCGCGAGGCCTTCGTCACCGCCGCCACCACCCTGGTGATGCCGGTCGTCGCCGTCGACGAGGCGACCATCGGCAACGGCATGCCGGGCTCGACCGCCCTGGCGCTCCGGCGGGCGTTCCATGATCGGACGGAGATGGTCGACATCTGAGGTGTCGCTCAGCTGTGGCCGAGATCACACGATCATCGGGGAAATGCGTGAGACGCGCGATCTCGCGCCGTCGTGATCATGCACTGCGCAAAGATCAGCCATCATTACGACTTCATGGGGATTGCCGCGCTTCGGGGTGATCCTTTCCTCCAGAGCGTCGAGGTTTTCGTTCTCCGCGAAAATCGTCCCACCCGAAAAAATGGTGGGTACCTCGTATAGAAAAGCATATCGATAAAAAGGTCATAAGACATGGCGGACCGCGCTCCCAATCTCCAGGACACGTTCCTCAACTATGTTCGAAAGAACAAGACTCCCGTCACCATCTTTCTGATCAACGGGGTCAAGTTGCAGGGCGTGGTGACTTGGTTCGACAACTTCTGTGTGTTGCTGCGCCGTGACGGACACTCGCAGCTCGTCTACAAACATGCGATCTCGACCGTGATGCCGGGTGGTCCGGTGCAGCTGTTCGAGCCGGCCGAGGACGCATGACGAGGGGCGACATGCCCTCGAACGACATCGACGACGAAGCCGATCAGGAACGGCGGAACGAGCGGGCCCGCAAGGGTGTCGCCCGCGACGCCGCGCCGACGCGGACGCTCGTCGTCGTGCCGTGGCGCACCGAGCGCCCGGCGCGCGGGGAGGGGGGCGAGATCACGCCCCGCTCGCTCGATGCCCGCGTCGAGGAGGCCGTCGGCCTCGCCCGCGCCATCGAACTCGACGTGGTGGCCTCTCCCGCGGTGCGCGTCGCCGAGCCGAAGCCGGCGACCCTGCTCGGTCAGGGCAAGGTCGACGAGCTGAAGAAGGCGATCGAGGACGAGAAGATCGAACTCGTCGTCGTCGACCATCCGCTGTCGCCGATCCAGCAGCGCAATCTGGAGAAGACCTGGGGCGCCAAGGTGCTCGACCGCACCGGCCTCATTCTGGAGATCTTCGGTGAGCGCGCCCACACGAAAGAGGGCCGGCTCCAGGTCGAGCTCGCCCATCTCACCTATCAGAAGAGCCGCCTCGTCCGCTCGTGGACCCACCTCGAGCGCCAGCGCGGCGGCTTCGGCTTCCTCGGCGGCCCGGGCGAGACGCAGATCGAAGCGGACCGCCGGCAGATCCAGGAGCGCATCGCACGGCTCGAGCGCGACCTCGAATCGGTCGCCCGCACCCGGGCGCTGCATCGCAAGAACCGCAAGAAGGTGCCGCACCCGATCGTCGCGCTGGTCGGCTACACCAACGCCGGCAAGTCGACGCTGTTCAACCGGCTGACGGAAGCGGACGTCTTCGCCAAGGACCTGCTGTTCGCCACGCTCGATCCGACGCTGCGCAAGGTGCGGCTGCCGCACGGCGGCGACGTCATCCTCTCCGACACCGTCGGCTTCGTCTCGGACCTGCCGACGACGCTGGTCGCCGCCTTCCGTGCGACGCTCGAAGAGGTGATCGAGGCCGATCTGATCCTGCACGTCCGCGACATCGCCCACGAGGACACCGGTCCGCAGGCGAAGGACGTCGAGAACGTCCTCTCCCAGCTCGGCGTCGATCCCAAGGATCGCGACCGGGTGATCGAGGTGTGGAACAAGATCGACAAGCTCGCCCCCGAGCACCGCGCCGAACTCCTCGCCGAAGGGGCGCGCCCGGCGCTCGACGAGCCGACGGCGATCCCCTGTTCGGCCGCGACCGGCGACGGCGTCGCCGCGCTCCTCGATCTGATCGAGGACCGCCTCAACCGCGACCGCGCCGTCTTCCGCGTCGAGGTGCCGGTGGAGGAGGGCGAACTCGTCGCCTGGCTCTACCGCCACGCCGAAGTGATCGAGCGCAAGGACGGCGAAGAGACCGTGTCGCTGCGCCTGCGCGTGCCGGAGAAGGAGCTGGATCACTTCCGGGTCCGAGCCGGCCGGTTCATCCGCGAGGTGCGGGGGCGGGTGGTCGAGCGAGCGGCGGCCGAGGAGCCGCGCGAAGCGAGTGGGCCGTACGATCCGCTGGGGTGATCGAGTTTCGAAATCCCGCCCGACCAAGGGAGACGCCGGCATGGACGATCTCGGCCGCTACGGCCTCGCCCGTCGCGATCTCGATCGCGGCGGATCGGAGAAGGTGCTGATCGTCACGGAGCAGCCGGTCTCGCGCGCCCGGATGGATGCCTTGGCGCTCGACTACGATCGGGTCGAACTCGAGAACGATCCGTCGAGCCCCTACCGTTGGTTCGTCGTCCGGCTCGACGACTGAGGGATCACCTGTCGCGGCTGATCCCCTTCGCCTCCACCCAGATCGCCTCCATCTCGTCGAGGCTCGCTTCGGCGGGCGTCAGGCCCTTTTCGGCGAGGCGCTCTTCGATGTGGGCGAAGCAGCGGCGGGAGTTTTCGATGGTGCCGCGCAGCGCCTTCTCCGGATCGAGCCGCAAATGGCGGGCGAGGTTGGCCACCGCGAAGAGCACGTCGCCGAGTTCGTCCTCCTGACGCGCCGGCGAGGGGGAGGGGGCGTCGATCTCGGCTTCGATCTCGTCGAGTTCCTCGCGGATCTTGGCGAGCACCGCCTTGGGGTCGTTCCAGTCGAAGCCGACGGTGCCGGCCTTCTCCTGCAATTTCACGCCGCGGGTCAGCGCCGGCATGCCGGTGCCGACGTCGTCGAGCAGGCCCTTCACCACCGGCGGATGGCCCTCCGCCGCCCGCCGCGCCGCCTTCGCCGCCTTCTCCTCGGCCTTGATCCGCGCCCAGGCGTCCTGAACGCGGTCGACGGTCTTGCCTTCCTCGTCGGCGAAGACGTGGGGGTGGCGGCGGATCATCTTGGCGGTGATCGCCTCGACCACCGAACCGAAGTCGAAGGTGCCGGCTTCCTCCGCCATGCGGGCGTGGAACACCACCTGGAGCAGGAGATCGCCGAGCTCGTCGCAGAGATCGTGGAGATCGCCGCGTTCGATCGCATCGGCGACCTCGTAGGCCTCTTCGATGGTGTAGGGCGCGATGGTCGCGAAGGTCTGTTCGAGATCCCACGGACAGCCGCTCACCGGCGTGCGCAGAGCCGCCATGATCTCGATCAGGCGGGAGACGTCACGGGAGGGTTTCATGCGGGACCTCGGATCGCGGGAACTCGGGAGCCCCCTGCGGCGACTCGGGGGGCGTCACGGCGGATCGTAGCAGAGGGCCCAACCGGTTCCCGTATACCAGCAGCGCGTCGGATCGACGGCCTCGCCGGTGACGAGGCTCCGCACCCGACCCCAACCGCCGCGGCGAAACGCCTGATCGAGCAGTTCGCAGTCGATGTGCGAGACGGGCGAGGCGCCCTCGGCATAGACGAAGCCGCAGCGATCGAGCGTTCGCGCCGCAAAGCCCGCGGCGGTTCGCTCGACGAGCAATCCGACGCCCTCCGCCCCGTGCCAGCGGCGCGCCTGCGAAAGTGCGCCGCGCGGGGCGCACAGGGGGAAGAGCAGGCGGCCGCCGGGTGCCAGCCGGTCGAGCCAGGCCGGGAAGGGGGCGGCGATGCCGTAGGAGACGTAGACAACGTCGGTCTCGGCCATGCCTCGCCGCTGCCGACAACGACCTCGACCGCGGGGCCGTCCGGCAGCACCTTCGCCAGCGTCCGCCGGGCGATGTCGGCGAGGTCGGGGTCGATCTCGACCGCCGTCACCCGCGCCGCGGGGCCGGCGAGACACGCCAGGATCGCGGTGTAGTAGCCGGTGCCGGCGCCGATGTGGACGATCCGCTCGCCCGGCTTCACCGCCAGTGCCGAGATCCAGCCGGCGTGGAGCGACGGGCTGCCGTTGTTGACGCCGCGCTCCTGATCGAGTGCCACCAGGACGTCGCGATAGAGGGCGGCCGGGTCGCAGGTGTGCTCGACCGCGGTTTCGCCGTAGATCGCCCAGGGAGCTTCGGGCAGGAAGTCCTCGCGGGCGAACTCGGCCATCGCCGCTTCGAGCGGCGGATCGTCGACACCGGCGCGGACGAGCATGTCGCGGGCGAAACCCTGTCGCAACATCGCCGTGACGTCGTGGCAGACGGGCGTTTCCGTCATCGCTCATCTCCTCACGCGGGATGACACCTCGTGAATTCTAACAGTGGGCGTTCGGCTCCGCATCCGCAGGACCCCGAAAGGCCGCCCCCGTCGTCGCCGGTCCGTGATAGAAGGAGGCGCGCGCGATCGGCGCGACGGTCTCGAACCCGATCGCGAGGAGAACATGGCCGAAGCCATCGTCGTCACCCGCTCCATCCATCTCGATCCCGACGAACTCGTCGAGAGCTTCATCCGCGCCTCGGGTCCGGGCGGTCAGAACGTCAACAAGGTGGCGACGGCGGTCGAGCTGCGCTTCGACGTCGTCGGCTCGCCGTCGTTGCCCGAGCCGGTGCGCCAACGGCTGATCCGGCTGGCGGGACGGCGGTTGACCGGGGAGGGGGTGTTGGTGCTGCGCGCCGATCGCTTCCGCACCCAGGAGCGCAACCGCGCCGATGCCCTCGAACGCCTGCTCGAGTTGATCCGCGAGGCGGCCGTGCCGCCGCCGCCGCCGCGCAAGCCGACGAAACCGACGCTCGGCTCGAAGATCCGCCGGCTCGAGGGCAAGAAGAAGCGCGGCGCGGTGAAGAGCCTCCGCCAGGGGCGTCCCGCGGTGGACTGAGTGCCATGACATTTCAGGTCAGGTCGGCGGCGAGGCAGATCGTCGGCCGCGCCAGATCGGTGAAGCCGGACAGGGCGATCCCAGTACCGACGAAGCCGGCGATGGCGACGCCGAGCAGTGGCCGGGCGGCGAGATGGCGGATCACCGGTGGCCGACGTCGCCGCGGGGCGTGGCGGCGGACGAGGCGGCAGGCGGGGACGGACGACCGGGATCGGCGCTGGTCATGGGGGGGGCGGCTTCGGCAGGCGGGCATCGCGGATCGCGACACCGCGAAGCCTAGCTCACGCACCGCCGACCGTCGCGCCGCGACCGGTCGGAGGGGAGCGCTGCGAACGCCCCGACCGGGGCTCGGAGAAGGGCTCGGAGAAGGGTCCCGGGGCGCTCCGTTTCAAGGGTTCCCCGATTCGCATAAGACGGATTATGGAACAAATATAGATGGGGTTCAGGCGGACCGGGACGGAAAACGGCCTCTTTGGCGTTCTGGTATGCCCTCGGCGCCGAACCTCGAATTTCTTCGCGCCGTCCGTGGTTCGGCCGGACTCCCTCGCACGGACGGCGAAGTTCCTCTCCCTACGTCGCCCGACGCCCCGGCGTGCGGCTGGAGCGTCGCATCCGGTGACGGGGCGGCGCGCGTCAGTCGACCTTGAAGGTGAACTCCAATCCGTCCCAGGCCGGCTCGACGCCTTCCGGCAGATGGTCGGCGAGCGTCTTGTAGTCGATGTCGGTGTGGAGATGGGTCAGGCAGGCGTGCTTCGGCTTCATCCGGGCGATCCAGTCGACCGCTTCGTCGACCGACAGATGGCTCGGATGCGACTTCCAGCGCAGCGCGTCGAGGATCCACAGATCGAGGCTGCCGATGAACGGCAGGCTGCGATCGGGAAAGGCGCTGACGTCGGGCGAATAGGCCACCGTGCCGAAGCGGAAGCCGAAGCTGTCGACGTCGCCGTGGGTCTGGCGGAACGGGATGGCGGTGATCGGGCCACCGTCGCCGTTGACGGTGAGCGTCTCGCCTTCGTGATAGCGATGCTCCTTGAGGATCGGTGGATAGGCCGAACCCGGGGGCGTCACGAAGCAATAGTCGAAAGCGGTGCGCACCCGCTTGGACGTCACCTCGTCCATCCAGATGTCGACCAGATGCTGGCGGTTGATGGCGAAGGCGCGCAGATCGTCGATGCCGTGGATGTGGTCGGCGTGGGCATGGGTGATCAGCACCGCATCGACCCAGTCGACGTGCGCCTCGAGCATCTGTTCACGCACGTCGGCGCCGACATCGACCAGGACCCGCGTCGTCGCGCCGTTCGGCGCCGTACGGGTCACCAGCAGCGACGACCGCCGGCGACGGTTCTTCGGCTCGTGCGGATCGCATCGGCCCCAGTCGTTGCCGATCCTGGGAGTGCCCGGAGACGCGCCGCATCCGAGGATGCGGAAGGTCATCGTGGTGCCCATGCGGTATCCCTCGCCTGTTTGCGCGGCGCACGAAATTACGCCGCCACCTTCTTGAACAACCTATGGAAATTTTCCGTCGTGATCTGCGCCATCGCCTCCGCCGTGACGCCTTTCACCGCCGCCAGCACCTTGGCCGTCTCGGTGACGTAGGCCGGCTCGCAACGTTTGCCCCGATACGGCATCGGCGCAAGATACGGTGCGTCGGTCTCCACCAGCAATCTGTCGAGTGGCACGTCGGCCGCGATGGCGCGCACCTCCTCGGACTTCTTGAAGGTGAGGATACCGGAAAACGACACGTAGCCCCCCAGCGCCAGCGAGCGGCGGGCGAGATCGGGTCCCGAGGAGAAGCAGTGGAGCAGGTGAGGGAAGGCCCCCTCCCCGACCGTCTCGTCCTCGAGCATGGTCGCCATGTCGTCGTCGGCCTCGCGCGAATGGATGACCAGCGGCAGGCCGGTCTCGCGCGCCGCGGCGATGTGCTCGCGGAAGCTCGCCAGTTGCACCTCGCGCGGGCTGAAGTCGTAATGGTAGTCGAGACCGGCCTCACCGATCGCCACCACCTTCGGGTGGGCGGCGATACGGATCAGCAGATCGCGGTCGACGTCCGGCTCTTCCGCCGCGTGATGGCAGTGGGTGCCGACCGAGCACCACACCTCGTCGTGTGCCTCGGCGATCGCCCGGATCGCATCGAAGCGATGGACCCGGGTCGAGATGGTGACCATCTTGGCGACGCCGACGGCTTTCGCCCGGGCGATGACGCCGTCCATGTCCTCGGCGAAGTCGGGGAAGTCGAGGTGGCAGTGGCTGTCGACCAGCATCAGGCCCCCTTCCCCGCGTCCGTCTCCTCCTCCGCCGGCTCGACCCACTTGGGGAAGATCGGCGTCGGCGCC
>CALMYM010000331.1 GCA_937873675.1 uncultured Alphaproteobacteria bacterium
CCGGTGAACCGGCCGAGTGCCTGGTGATAGGGTCCGGCCAGCAGCTTGCCGCCGACCGGCGCACCGTCCAGTTCGGCGATGTCGCAGAAGACGCGCGGCGACGGCCCGAACAGCGCCAGATCGAGGATCTCCTCGGTCGCCGCGACCGCATGCGAGAGGTTCTCGTAGGCCGCCAGCGCCTTCACGAAGGAGAGGACGAGCCCCGCCTCGCCGGGACGCACCTCGCGGATCGTGAGCATCAGGCTGCCGCGCGATAGACGACTGCGTCGTCGATGTAGACGCCTTCGAAGGCGCTGTTGCTGATCCGCACGGGCTTACGGCTCCCCGGCTTCAATGCCCGCCCCAGAACGCCGAGACGTACATCGCTCGGAGGTACGAACCGAATCCGGGACGTTTCGATTCGGCTGGAAATCTTCGGCCGCGTGGATAGGGCCAAGGACAGCCGATAGTACGCGTCTTGCAAGCCGTGAGTGGCGAGATCGGAACCGATGAGCAGATGCCAAGCCTCATCGTCTTCGGAATGCAGCCAAGCAGCTGCTCGGATCGCGAATCCTTCGTCGTCGAGAAGCCGAATGAGATCCGCGCCTGCATCGATATCTTCTTTCACCAACGATCTTTCAGCCATGTCCAGATCCCATGTTCCAGATCGGCGAAGGCCGCGCTCATCGCTGCACACCTGTCTGGATTGATCATCTCATATCGAGCTTCTTCCGACCAACCGGAAACGACGGCCCAATGGGCATCGAAGGCCGGATCGGCGCGCTTCCTCTCGTCGAGTTCCGGTTTGAGGCCGGCCAGACCGGCCAGTTCCTCCAGCCGATGTGTGTAGATCCGGTTCACGAAATTCTTGTCAGGAATCGCACTCGCCTGAAATTGATTGGCGATACAGGCCTTGAGACCCAGTTCGAGTCCGTACCCGAAGAGATAGTAGGCGTTCGAGTACCGGGCACCGGCGAACAACATCCGAGCGTCGGCGACTTTGGCTTCGGCGAGTTCAATGAGTGCTTCGCGTGATATTGCCCCCATCGCCCGCTCCTCAGACCGCCACCGGCGCCTTGATGTGCGGGTGCGGGTCGTAGTCGGTGAGTTCGAAATGCTCGTAGCGGAAGTCGAAGATGCTCGTGACCGACGGATCGATCTTCATCCGCGGCAGAGCGCGCGGCGCGCGGGAGAGCTGCAGCTCGGTCTGCTCCAGGTGGTTCGCATAGAGATGCGCATCACCGAACGAATGGACGAAGTCGCCGGGCTCGAGCCCCGTCGCCTGCGCCATCATCAGCGTGAGGAGGGCGTAGGAGGCGATGTTGAACGGCACGCCGAGGAAGACGTCGGCCGAGCGCTGGTAGAGCTGGCAGGAGAGTCGCCCCTCCGCCACGTAGAACTGGAACAGCAGGTGGCAGGGCGGCAGCTTCATGCGCGGGATGTCGGCCGGGTTCCAGGCCGAGACGATCAGCCGCCGGCTGTCGGGATTGCGCTTGATCTCGTTCTCGACCCAGGCGATCTGGTCGATCGTCTCGCCGTTCGCCGCCGGCCACGAGCGCCACTGGTGGCCGTAGACCGGGCCGAGATCGCCGTTCGCGTCGGCCCACTCGTCCCAGATCGAAACGCCGTTGTCCTTCAGATACTTGATGTTGGTGTCGCCGCGCAGGAACCACAGCAACTCGACGATGATCGACCGGAGATGCAGCTTCTTGGTGGTCAGTGCCGGAAAGCCCTGGGAGAGGTCGAAGCGCATCTGATGGCCGAAGATCGAGCGCGTGCCCGTGCCGGTGCGGTCGGTCTTGGTGACGCCCTCGTCGCGGATGCGGCGCATCAGATCGAGATATTGCTGCATGAGGTCCCTCGCGGGCGAATCGCCGAACCGGTGGAGAGCGAGCGTCGGACGGAGCCGCGGCCCGCGCAACCACCGGCGCGACGGTGCCGCCGTTGTACCCCCGGCCCTTCTCGCGCCACGATGACGTCCTAGCGCTCGCCGACGGAAAAGAGGAGCCCTCCGATGCGTCTCGCCCATGTCGCGCTGTGGACGACCGATCTCGATGCCGCCGCCCGCTTCTGGGCCGAGCACTTCTCGGCGGAAGTCGGCGAGGAATATGTCTCGAAGAACCGCGCCGGTTTCCGCTCGCGCTTCGCCCGCCTGCCCGACGGCTCGGCGCTCGAACTGATGACCGGACCCTGGCTCGAGGGCGACGCCACCGGCGAACGCCCGGGTTGGGCCCATCTGGCGATCTCGCTCGGCTCGGCCGAGGCGGTCGACGCCTCCGCGGCCCGTTTCGCCGCCGAAGGCCTGCTCGTCTCCGGCCCGCGCCACACCGGCGACGGCTTCTACGAAGCGGTCGTCCGCGGCCCCGACGGCGCGCTGGTCGAGATCACCTCGTGAGGTCGTCCACCGACGCGACCGCCTTGCTCATGTGGACGACCACGCCGCCGCGAAACGCCTCTTCGCGATCGACCGCATAGCCCGCCGCCGCATAGAACCGCAGGTTCTCGGCGAAGCGCGCATTGGTGTAGAGCGCCGTCCGCCCCCGGCCGAGGTCGCGGGTCACGGCTTCGGCGTGGGCGAGCAACCGCCGGCCGAGGCCGCTCCCTGCAAGCTCCGGATCGATCGCCAGGTTCTCGAGCAGCACCCGCTCGTCCTCGACGACGAGATGCGCCACCCCGACGATCGTCCCGGCGATCTCCATCACCTCGACCCGATCGTCGCGGATCGCCGCCGCCTGATCGAAGCCCATCGGCAGCGGCTCGCGGCCGATCGCCGGCACCCATTTCGCATAGGCGCGCCGCGTCAGATCCCGCACCGCCTCGGCATCCCCAACGACCGCCCGCCGGATCGCGACGCCGTCGCTCACTCCGCCGCCTCGCGATCGACCCAGGTGGTCTCGCTCTGGAAGCTCTGGACGATGTGTCCGGAGAGCGCCTCCATCGCCGCGCCGGTCGCCCGCGCCGCGGCCAGGAGCTGGATCTCGTAGTGGCCGATCGCCGGCAGCAGCCGCTCGTCGATCGGCACGAGTTCGCCCGAGATGACGCTCTTCGGCAGCGGCGCCACGGCGAGGTCGGCGAGCACCGCGGCGATCTGGCCGACGTAGTGCTGGCTCGAATAGGCGACGCGGTAGGGAATGCCCTCCTTGTCGAGCCGCGTCAGCGCGAGGCTGCGCCACGAGCACGTGGTGCCGGAGACGGCGAGCGGCAGCGGCCGCTTCAGATGCGCCTCGCCGTAGCGCGCCCCCGCCCACACCAGCCGCTCGCGGTGGACGATCGTCCCGGTGCCCGGGATGCCGCAACCGAGCCCGACACTGACCAGCGCCAGATCCACCTCGCCCTCGTCGAGGAGACGCACCAGAGCGCGGCTCGGCTGGCAGACGACGTCGACCTGAACGTGCGGATGGCTGGCCGCGAAACGCGCCAGGATGGTCGGCAGGAACTTGGTGGCGTAGTCGTCGGGGGTGCCGAGGCGGACGACGCCGCGCGTGTCGGCGCAGCGGAAGCGGGCGAGCGCCTCGTCGTTGAGCTGCATCATCCGCCGCGCGTAGCCGACGAGATCGTCGCCCGCCGGCGTCAGCACCACGCCGCGCCCGTCCTTGGCGAAGATCGGCCGCCCGACGATCTCCTCGAGCCGCTTCATCTGCATCGACACCGCCGAGGGCGTGCGGAACACCGCCTGCGCCGCCCGGCTGAACGAGCCGGTCTGCTGCACGGCGAGAAGGGTGCGCAGGAGATCGATCTCGAGAACCGGACCACCACCCGAAAAGGGCGAACCGCAGTCGCCGCCGTCGCACGCATCGCTCATGAAAGCCACTCCGAGGGCGAGCCGTATGATCAGCTCGATTGAATGACCTCTTTAGTTCTTTTCGTTTGATTGATCAATCGAGCGGCCGCATCCTTCACCCTCGAAGACGCCCTCTTCGCTTCACGAACCGATCGAAATCGCGTGATCGCGCCCCGCTTTCCCGGCGCTTTCGCGAACGGGAGAGATGTGCCATGCGCGATGCAGCCCTGATGATCGCCTCCCTCGGCGACGACTTCACCGCCTCCCCGGCCGAACGCCTCGTCGCGGCCCTCCGCGGTGCCGTCACCTGGCTGCGCCGCGCCCGGTTGGCGCGCCGGCACCTCGGTCACCTGCGCCGGCTCGACGCCCGCCTCCTCGACGATCTCGGCCTCGCGCCGGCGGATCTCGCGGCGCTCGACCCCGAGCTTTCGGCGCTCGACGCCACCCGCCGGCTCGCCGAGGCCGCGGCGCGACGTCACGCCGCGCGGCGGGCGGAGGAGCGCTGGGCGCGGATCTGAGCGGCGGACCGCCATCCGAGCGGCGCACCAGGGTCCGCGAGCATATCGGGGGGAGGATTTCGCGCCGCCTCTTTTCGTCGGCGTTGCCCTCACCTATATTGGCGGTGTCGTCCCGCAAGGGTCGACTATGGCGATAAACGAGCGGTGTAATAAGCCTTTCGGACCCGGGGGCAGTACCCGGCGCCTCCACCCGAGCCCATGGGACGCGTTCCATGGGTTCCGGCGGGGGCGAACCAGGATCGACGAGGGTCTAAAAACCGATCTTTTGCCCGGCATGATACCGCCGTTATCGGGTCAAATTATAGTTGCCAACGACAACTATGCTCCGGTTGCCGTGGCCGCGTGAGCGGTTTACGGACTCCGGTAACAAGTCCTGACGTGTAGCAGCGTCCAGGCGGGGCTCGGGGGCGCCTGGCAACAGAAGCCCTCACTCACCCCCATTCGACGCGCGGTGTGCTATCGTGCCGAGCGAGACTCGGGGCTCCCACGCGTCCGTCGATCGGGCGCCGAGACGCCCTCCGTTCCATGACCTGCCGCAGACGGCACGAAGTCCGGGAAGCCGAGGCGCTTCCCCGAGACGAGATCGAGACCGATGACCCAGGATCTGATCCGCTACGACATTCTGGTCCAGGACGCGCTGCGCGGCGTCGTCCGCAAGGTCATCGGCGAGGTGGCCAAGACCGGCCTGCCCGGCGACCACCACTTCTACGTCTCCTTCGACACCACCCATCCCGGCGTGCGCCTGTCCGGCCGCCTGCGCCAACGCTACCCGACCGAGATGACCGTGGTGCTCCAGCACCAGTTCTGGGATCTCCAGGTCGACGACGCCCATTTCGAGGTCGGCCTCTCCTTCGGCGGCATTCCCGAACGGCTCTACGTCCCCTTCGCCTCGGTGAAGGGTTTCGTCGACCCGTCGGTGGAATTCGGCCTGCAGTTCGAGGTCGCCCACGAAGAGGCGGAGGGCGAGGGCGAGGCCGCGCCGGAAGGCCCGAAGCTGGTGCCGATCGAAGCCTCGACGATTCCCGTCGAGCCGGAACCGGAGAAGCCGGCCGAGCCGGAACCGGCGCCCGTGGCCGAACCGGCCGCCGCCGAGAAGCCGGCCGAGCCGGCGCCGACCGCCACGGTTCTGTCGCTCGACAAGTTCCGCAAGAAGTGAGACCGGCGATGGGCGACGTCGTCGGCCTCGGCAAGTTCCGCAAGGCGCGTACCCGCGTCGAGGACAAGAAGCGCGCCGAGGAGAACCGCGTCCGCTTCGGCCGCACCCGCGCCGAGCGCGAAGCGGCGGAGAAGGAAGGCGAGCGCGCCGCCCGCGTGCTCGACGCCCACCGCCGCGACACGCCCGACGCCGAGGACTGACGGCGAGGCCCGACACCGAGAACCGACGGCGAGGACCGACACGGCCTCGCCCCTCCCCTCCGCCGGTCCGGCCCGGCCGATGCCCGCGCCGCCGATCGAGGCGAAACCGGCGGCGGTCCGTCCCACGTCTCGCCCGGCCACGACGCGGCCGATTTCCGAGCGTCGGAGGTGTCCCGATGGAAAAGCGTTCGATGACCATCGCCGGTCACCGCACCTCGGTGGCGCTCGAGCCGGAGTTCTGGCGAGCGGTCGAGGACATGGCGGCGACGCGTGGCCTCTCCCTCGCCGCCCTCGTCGCCGAGATCGACGGCGCCCGCTCCCCCGAGCGCAACCTCGCCTCCGCCCTGCGCGTCGCCGTGCTCCACGCCGCGGCGCGCCGCGAGACCGACTGATACCGGACCGACGAAGTTTCGACCTTTTCGAAACTTCGTCGGTGAAGGCGAGCCCGAACGGGCGTCGGCCGGTCGGGCCGTGACGCCGATGAAATTCGGACGAGTCCGTATTTCATCAGCCGAGTATGAACCGCTCGCCTCAGGGCGCCCGCACCCCCGGCGGAACGATCGACATCGGCGATGGCGGCGGCACGGTGCCGATCGGCGGAGCCGGGCCGACGACGATCGGCGGCGGCAACGGCGGCGGCGGTGCGGTCGTCGCCTCGCTCGCGCCGGTCGCCGCCTTGACCGCCGGTGCCGGTGCCGAGACCGCCGCGGGGGCCGGCGCCGGTTCGGCCGTCGTCGCCGGAGCGCTCCTCGGCTGTGAACCCACGCCACCCGCATCGCTGCCGCTCGGCGTCACCGGTTCGGCCGGTCGCGTCGGCTCGGTCGTCGTCGCTCCGTCCACCGCCTTCGGCACCTCGACCGGCTTCACCGGTTCGCTCGGCTTCACCGGCGCAGCCGCCGGCTTCGCCGCATCGCTCGCCTTCGCCGGAACAGCCTGCTTCGCCGCTTCCGCGGCCTTCGCCGCCTGAGCGGCCGCCTGCGCCGCGCGCCGCGCCGCTTCCGCCTCGGCCTCCTTCTGCGCCTGGGCCTCGCGTCGCGCCGCCTCTTCGGCCGCGTGGATCTCTTCGAGCCGGCGGCGCTCGCGCGCGAACCGCGCCCGCTCGGCGATGTCCTGCTGCAACGTCTCGACCCGGTCGATCTCGCGCTCGAAACCGGCGAGGGTCAGGTGCGCCACCAACGGCGCCACGTCGAGGATCCGCTCGGGCGCGGCGAGCGAGCCACGGAAGGCGAGACCGACCGTCGGCGTCGCCTTGGAGATCACCGTCCGCATCGCCCGGATCGCTTCGCCCGCCGGCTCCATCGAGCCTTCGGCGTCGAGACCGAGATGGACGAGATCGATCGCCACCCGGCCGGTCAGCCGCGCGCTCGGCGTCTCGAATACCTGCCGGCCGCTGCGCGCCACGCCCGCTTGCATGGCGAAGGCGACGTCGGCGCGCGGCAGGTCGGTCTCGCTCGCGTCCATGCGACTGCGGAACAGGCCGTCGACCGTCTCCATCGTCGGCGTCGCCTCGCCGAGCGCCACCTGGGTGGCGACGAGCGCCTCGCCGGAGAGCCCGCGCACCCGCGCATCGGCGATGCTCACCCGTCCCTCGCCGCCGAGCCCGGCGACCAGCGCCGCGGCGGTCCGTCCGGTCGTCGAGAAACTCGCGTCGGCGTCGAGCCGGCCGATGGCGATCGCCCGTCCGGCCCGCCGCCAGACGATGTCGGCGAGCGCCGCCCGGTCGAGCGACAGCCGCCCGGTGAGACCGGTCACCCCGTCGCCACCGTGACGCAGCACCATCTCGCCGGCGAGCCGTCCCCCCGCGTAACCGGCGTCGATGCCGTCGAGGCGCACCTCGCCGGGCTTGGCCGAAAGCCGCGCCCGCAGGCGATCGAAGCCGACCTCGTCGACCGCCGCCCGGCCGACCGACACCGTCAGCGCGCCGGCGAGGGCACCGTCGAACGACGGCCCCGACAGGGGCGTCGTCGCCCAGATCTGTTTCGCATCGGTGCCGTCGGCGGCGATCGCCCCGCCGAGGAGCATCTCCGCCGCCGCCTCGAGATCGAGCCGATCGAGTTCGAGCCGGCCGTCGAGCATCGCCGGACGGGCGCCGAGATCGAGCGTGCCGCCGGCCCTGACCGTCGTCTCGCCCACCCGACCGGCCAATTCTCCGATCGTCAGCTTCGGCCAGGTGCCGGTGACCAGCGCCGAGGCGTCGACCGGCAGGCTCCGCTCGAAGGCGAGCGCCGGCCGTCCGAGGAAGGCGCCGAGCATCGTCGCGTCCGGGGTCGCCAGCCGCACCCGCCCGTCGAGCTTCGCCGGCCCGCCGGCCGGCAGAACCGCCGTCCCCTCGACGTTCGCCCGCGTCTTGCCGACGGCGAGCGAGGTGGTGACCGCGAGCCCGTCGACCGGTCGACCCTCCACCGAGACGTCGACGGCGATCGCGCCCCCGGCGCCGCCGCCGAAGAGCCGGACGAGCGCCGCCGTCGCCCGGTCGCCGGCGAGCTTGGCGAGGAGTTTCAGTTCGGCGTGGTGCGGATCGTCGACCCGGCCGTCGTAGCCGATGTCGGCGGAAACCTCCGCGCCGCCGGCGAAGCCGCGCAGCGACCCGGTCGCCGCCGTGCCCTCCCCGCCGCTGCGGCCGTCCAGTCGCAGCGCCAGATTGAGCGGCGCCGCCGCCGCCGCGAAGCCGGCGATCCGATCTTCGCCGGCGGGGTCGGGCCCGGCGAGGCGGGCGAGCGCCCGCGCCCGCGCCTCCCGCTTCACCGCTTCGACGGTTAGAACGAGCGTGGCGCGCCGCGCCCCGAGCGGATCGGCGACGCGCCCCGACCCGGAGAGCCGAGCGCCGGCGAGATCGCGCACCTCGAGCCGTTCGACCGCCACGTCGTCGGCTGCGACGTTGACCCCGATCGCCACGCCCTTGGCGGTGACGCCGCCGACCACCATCTGCCCGGCGTCGAGTTCGAGGGCGAGCGCCACCGGCCGCCGGTTCGCCTCGCGCCCGAGGAAGAGCCGCGCCAACCGCGCCACCTGATCGAGCTCGAGCCGTTCGGCCGAGAGCCCGACCCGTGCGCCCTTCGCCGTGCTCCAGTCGAAATGACCGCGCGCCTTCGCCTGCGCCACCTCGATCCTGAGGTCGTCGGCCCCGAGCCGCCCGGCGCCGACCGAGAGATTGGCGGCGACCGTCACCGGATCGAGCCGTTCGCCGATCGCTTCACCGCGCCACCACGCCGCCGCCGCCGCCGGCTGTTCGGAGGAGGCCTCGATGCGCCCGTCGAACCGACCGCCCTCGTCGAAGGCGACGCGACCGGAGGTCTCGAACCGGGTGCGTCCCGGCAGCCGTGCTTCGAACCGCTCGACCGTCAGCCCACCCGGCCGGGTCCGCGCCTCCAGCGACAGATCCTGCAGCGCGCCGCCGCCCACCACCAGACCCTGCACCTCGATCCGCAGCCGTCCCGGCAGCGGCGCATCGCCCACCGCCGCCGCGATCGTCGCGATCTCCGAGGCGACCGCCACCGGCACCGTCACCTTGCCCGCCTCGCCGCGCACCAGCCGATCGAGCTCGATCTGCCGGGCGACGAGCGTCAGGTCGAACGACGCGTCGGCGCCGAGCGGGATGCGTCCCTCGCCGGCGAATTGCGCCGCTCGTTCCTCCGGCCCGAGCGCCAGAGAGAGTTTGGTCACGTCGATCGCCCGGGCATCGCCGGCGATCTCCGCCTCGGCGCGCCACGTGGCGAGACCGCGAGCGAGATCCCCCTCGCCGCCCTCGCCGCGCCGTTCGACCACCGCCTTGCCGGTGAAACTCGGACGACCGGCCTCCTCGCGCACCACCAGATCGACCGTCGCCGTCGCCGGATCGTCGCCAGGTGCGACTTGCGCCTTGATCGCCGTCGCACCATCGGAGGTGCGACCACCGGCGAGACGGAAGGAGAGATCGCGGCCGTTCCTCAGGCCACCGCCGTCGAGCCGCCACGGGCCGGCGAGGCTCGCCGCCGAACCGACCGCGGCGATGCGGCCGATCTCCAGCCGCCCGCCGTTGCGCGCATCGGTGACGGTGAACCGCCCGTCGGAGATCTCCAGCTGTTCTATCTCGACCGACGACGGGTCGCGCGTCTCGGCGAGACGGGCGGGCAGAGCCACGCGGCCCTCGCCGTCGACGGCGATCTCCACCGTCGGCCGTTCGAACCTCAGTTCGGAGATGCGGATGTCGCCCCTGAGGAGCGGCGCCGCTTCGAGATCGAGCGCGAAGCGGCCGATGCGGGCGAGCGGCGTGTCGATCGGTCCGACCACCACGTCGCCGAAGCGGATGCGCGGCGACGGCAGGAGACGCGCGTCGACCTCGCCGATCACCGTGATCTGGTAACCGACGATCTTCGTCGCCTCGCGCTCGAAGACGCTGCGATAGGTTCCCCAATCGACGAAGAACGGCCCGACCAGCGCCACCAGGAGCGCCAGGATCAGAGTGAGGCCGACACCGATGTAGAGCCCGTTCAACGCCTCTCCTCGTCGTTCGTCGCACGCCGCACCGGCACGATGGTAGCAGCCGGCGGCGAGATTTCGCCCGACAATCCGTCACGACCGTGAAACGATCGCGACGGCCTCGAACCGAGCGCACGACGTTTCGACCCGTTCGAAACGTCGTGCGCGAAGGCAAGCCCGAACGGGCGTCGGCCGGTCGGGCCGCAACGCTCGTGAAATTCGGACACGTCCGATTTTCACGAGCCGAGGATCAGACCGCGACGATCTTGCCCGGGTTCATGATACCGGCCGGATCGAGCGCCCGCTTGATCGCCCCCATCATGTCGAGCGCGGCGCGTCCGTGTTCGGCCTCGAGATACTTCATCTTGCCCTGGCCGACGCCGTGTTCGCCCGAAGCCGTCCCCTCCATGGCGAGCGCCCGCTCGACCAGACGGCCGACGAACTCCTTCACCTTGGCGATCTCGGCCGCGTTCTCGGGATCGAACAGCGGCAGGACGTGGAAGTTGCCGTCGCCGACGTGACCGACGATCGGCGCGACGAGGCCCGACGCCTCGATGTCGTGCTTGGTCTCGGCGATGCAGTCGGCGAGCCGCGAGATCGGCACGCAGACGTCGGTGGAGAAGGTCTGGCACCCCGGCCGCATGGCGAGCCCCGCCCAATAGGCGTCGTGGCGCGCCGTCCACAGCTTGGTCCGCTCCTCCGGCTTGGTCGTCCAGGTGAAGGGTCCGCCGCCGAGATCGGCGGCGATCTCGCCGAAGCGCTCCGACTGCTCGTGCACCGACGCCTCGGTGCCGTGGAACTCGACGAGGAGCAGCGGCGTCTCCGGCAGATCGAGCTTCGAATAGGCGTTGCACGCCTGCACCTGCACCTCGTCGAGGAGCTCGATGCGGGCGACGGGAATGCCGGACTGGATGGTCAGGATCACCGCATCGGCCGCCGAATGCACGTCCGGGAACGGACAGATGCCGCCGGCGATCGCTTCCGGGATTCCGGAGAGACGGATCGTCAGCTCGGTGATGATGCCGAGCGTCCCTTCCGAGCCGACGAAGAGCCGCGTCAGGTCGTAACCCGTCGACGACTTCTTGGCGCGGCGCGAGGTGGTGACGATCTCACCCGTCGCGGTCACCGCCCTGAGCGCCAGGACGTTGTCCTTCATCGTGCCGTAGCGCACCGCATTGGTACCGGAGGCGCGCGTCGCCGCCATGCCGCCGAGGGTGGCGTCGGCGCCCGGATCGATCGGGAAGAACAGGCCGGTGTCGCGCAGTTGCTCGTTGAGCGCCTTGCGCCGGATGCCCGGCTGGATCACCACGTCGAGATCTTCCGGGTGGACCGCGACGATCGCATCCATCCCCGAGACGTCGATCGACAGGCCGCCGAGCGGCGCGTTGAGATGGCCCTCGAGCGAGGTACCGGCGCCGAACGGCACGATCGGACAGCCGTGCGCCGCACAGATCCTCACCGCCTCCTGCACCTCCGCCTCCGAGCGGGCGAAGAACACCGCGTCCGGTGGCTGATTGGGGATCCAGGTGAGCGTGTGGCCGTGTTGTTCGCACAGGCTGTGCGAGGTCGAGACCCGGTCGCCGAACCGCTGCGTCAGCACCCCGATCGCCGTGGCGATCGCTTCGCCGTCACGCACCCGCGAAACCGCTTCGGCCATTCCTTCGTCTCCCCAGAGTCCGTTGCGTCGAGCGGAACCTAGCAGAGACGCACCCGATCCCGGAAGCGGCGGGACGCCGATCACCGCTGCGACAGACGCGCGGCGACGAAACGCGACAGCGACGGGCCGATCATCACCAGCACGAAGAAGCGCAGCACCTGCAGCGCCATGACGAAGCCGACGTCGACCGGGGTCGAGGCGGCGATGATCGCCACCGTGTCCATGCCGCCGGGCGAGGTGGCGAGGAAGGCGGTCAGGGGATCGATGCCGAGTTCGAGCACCAGCAACCACGCGAGCCCCGCCGCGAAGGCCATCAACACGATGATCGACAGCACGATCCACGGCAGCGCCCGCGCCGCATGGGCGATCGCCTCGGGCGTGAAGCGCAAGCCGATGTTCCAGCCGAGCCCGGCATAGCCGACGATCAACAGCCACGGCGGCAGCACCGGCGTCAGGAGACCCGCGCCGTGCAGCACCGCCAGCGCCACGGTCGGCCCCATCATCACGCCGGTGGCGATCCGCGTGAAATGGCCGATCACCGCCGTCACCGCGACCACCGCCACCGTCACCGCCAATCCCTGCGGATCGACCGCGACGAGGAGATCGTGGTGCGCGACGGCCCCGGCGCCGAGCCACAGGCGCGCCCCGATCGACGCCGCCGAGGCGACGAAGAGCACGCGCAGATACTGCATGAAGGCGACGAGCCGGACGTCGCCGCCGTGCGCTTCCGACAGGATCACCATCGCCGTCGCCGCGCCCGGCGACGACCCCCACACGCCCGTCGTTCCCGGCACCACGCCGAACCACGACAGGAGCCAGCCGGAGGCGGTGGCGAACACCACCGTCGCCGCCACCACCGCGGTCAGGATCGGCCAATCGGCGAGGAATGCGGTGACGATCGACGGCGTCAGCGCCGCGCCGATCATCGCCCCGATCAGCGCCTGCGAGGCGTAGACCGCGGGCCGCGGCACCGCGAGGTCCGAGCCCGAGAGCCGTGCGACGATGCCGACGACGAGCGGCCCGAGGAGGAAGGCGGCGGGCAGGCGGACGAAGTCGAGCGCGAGGGCGACGGCGAGCGAAGCCGCCGCCAGCCCCGTCCAGCGCGCCATCCGTCCGGCCCGATCTTTCGCAGACATCACCGTCCCCCTCGACGGCCGGGCGCACGTCGCCCGGAAAGGCGTCGATCAATCACGCCCCACCGGAGAGGGTCAAGCGCCGACATTCGGCACCGAACCACCGCCCTCGCATGGCAGAGGTCGAGGAAATGCTTGACGAGACCGCCTCCGCACCGCTCGATGGGCGCCCGCCGCCCGAGCCTCGTGATTTTCGACGACCCACACCCGATGACAGACGCCCACCCCTACCTCTCCGACCGATACGAGATCGAGCCCGACTGGGTCGACTACAACGGCCATCTCAACATGGCCTTCTACAACGTCGTCTTCGACCGTGCCTGCGACGACTTCGTCGTCACCGCCGGCCTCGGCCCGGACTATCTGGCGAAACGCGGCTGTTCCTACATGACCGCCGAGATCCACGTCTGCTACCTGCGCGAGGTCTTTCTCGGCGATCCCCTCCAGGTGCGGATGCGCATCCTCGACCTCGACGACAAGCGCCTGCATCTCTTCGCCGAACTGATCCACGCCGAGGACGGCTGGGTCTCGGCGACGAGCGAGCAGATGTATCTCCACCCCGACATGAAGGCGCGCCGCGTCGTGCCCTGGTCGGCGGACGTCCGCGA
>CALMYM010000332.1 GCA_937873675.1 uncultured Alphaproteobacteria bacterium
ATGGGCGCCCTTGGCGACCGCCTCCGGCACCGTCTCCGGCACACGCTTCACCGCCACCTCCGCGCCGGCTTCGCGCGCGCCTTCGGCGACCGCGTTCGCCATCGCCTCGATGTGGCCGTAGGTCGAATAATAGAGCACCAGCACCTTCGTCATGTCGTCGTCTCCCGGTCGGGTCTGTCCGTCGCGTACCGATCCGAGGGGATCGGACATCCAGACGAGGACATGGGGAGGCGGCGGCGAGGCGGCCATGCCTCGGCCGGCGAATGGACCGTTCGACGATGCTGGACGATGGCGGCGGATCACGCCGCCCGGACGTGGACCTCGAGGTCGGCGAGCGGCTCGTCGAACTTCAGGCCGAGATCGGAGGCGCCGCGACGCACCACCGTGGCCGCGATCCGGGTGCCGTCGCCCAGTTCCACCGTGCCGCGATCGCCCGGCGCGACGTCGGCGACCGCCTCGATGCGACAGCCGACTTCGCTGGCGTCGAGCATCGTCGTCGCCGAACGACGGCCGCCGAAATGCAGCGCCACCGTCTCCCGGGTACGGATCCGCGTGTCGACGCGACGCTCCTCGACGTCGCGCTCGACCTCCTGGAGGAAGCCCTCGACGGCGCGCGACAGGGTCTCGGCGGCATCCGACAAGAGGTCGGAGGCCGAGCGCACCCGGACCGCCTCCTGCGAGGTGGCGGCGATGGCGTCGTTGACGCCGTGGACGCTTTCGGCCACCCGGGCGGTGCCGTCGGAGGCCGACTGCACCGAGTGGGCGATTTCGCGGGTGGCGGCTTCCTGCTCCTCCACCGCCGAGGCGATGGTGGTGGTGACGTTCGAGATCTCGCCGACGGTACGGGTGATGTCGCGGATCGCCTCCACCGCATGGTGGGTCGATCCCTGGATCGCGGCGATCTGATCGGCGATCGCCGAGGTCGCTTCCTCGGTCTGACGGGCGAGCGACTTCACCTCGGCGGCGACCACGGCGAAGCCGCGGCCGCTCTCGCCGGCGCGCGCCGCCTCGATGGTGGCGTTGAGGGCGAGGAGGTTGGTCTGGCCGGCGATGGCGCGGATGAGGTCGACCACCGTGCCGATCTTCTCGGCCGCATCCGCCAGAGACGAGACGTCGCGATCGGTGGCGATCGCCTTGTCGGTCGCCGAAGCGACGATGACGCTGGCGCGATGCGCCTGACCGGCGATCTCGCGGATCGAGGCGGCCAGTTCCTCGGTCGCGGCGGCGACGGTCTGGACGTCGCCGGAGGCGCCGTTGGAGGCCCGTTCGACCGACGCCGCCTCGTTCGCCGCGGAGCCCGCCACCCGGGTCAGGGTCGCGGAACTGTCGCGCATCGTCGTCGTCTCGCCGTCGACCGCGGAGAGCGTGTCGGCGATGGTGCGGCGGAAGTCGGAGACCGCCGATTCGACGTGCAACCGACGCATCCGCTCGCGCTCGCGATCGGCGCGGGTCGTGCGTTCGAGGCCGAAGCGGACGACGACGCTCTCGCGCAGAATCTCGACGGCGCGGGCCATCTCGCCGATCTCGTCGCCGCGATGGACGTCGCCGATCTCGACCGCGGTGTCGTTGCCGGCGATGCGGCGCATGGTGTCGGCGAGGCGGACGATCGGCACCGCCACCGAGCGGGCGACGATCACCGTGACCACGGCGGTGACGGCGGTCAGCATCGCCAGCAGGACGGCGATCGCCCAGAAACCGGTCCAGGCGCGGGTCGAGATGGCCTCGGTGTCGGCGACGATGGCGCCGGCGAGGCCGTCCTCGACCGACTTCATCGCGTCGATGCGCGCCGTCGCGGCGGCGAACCATTGCGGTCCTTCGACCCCGGTGATCCGTCCGTCGACCGGGGTCTCGAGAACCACCCGGCGCATGCGCGCGACCTCGCCCCCCACCGGGCCGGCGAGGGCGGCGTCGAAAGCGGCGACCTGTTGCGGGGCGGCATAACGGCGGAAGATCGCCTCCTGGGCCTCCTGCATCGCCCCGAGGCGGGCGAAGGCGCGCCGTACCGGCGCGGCGAAGGCACCGGCGCCGAAGCCGTTGGCGCCCATGGCGCGTTCCTGACCGGCGCGTTCCTTCTCCTCGAGGAGGGCGCCGTAGGCGGTGAGCGCCCGCACGACCCGGCCGTCGTCGGTGATCGCCACCACGCTCTCGACCATGGCGAGGAGGTCGGCGATGGTGTGCGAATACCAGCCGGTGACCTCGGCGAGCGGCCGCGACCGGCCGTCGACGCCGGCGCGGACGGCCGCCAGATCGGCCAGCGCCGTCGTCGAGGCCTCGAAGGGACGGGCGAAACCCGGGAAATCGAGCCGGCCGGTGGGCCGTTCGAGGGCGGCGCGCCAGACCGCCAGGGCGGCATCGGTCTCGGCGCGACGCGCCGCCAGAGCGGCGGTGAACGCCCCGTCCTTCGATCCGAGGAAGCCGGCCGACGTGCCGCGCTCCTTCTGCAACTCGTGGACCAGACCCGAGATCGCCGGCGCCAACCGCACCACCCGCACGATACTCGCGGCGTCGCCGGCGACATCCCATTCCCGCGACAGCATCCGCGCGCCGACGAAGATCAGGGCGAGCATCGGGATGAGGCAGAGAACGGCGATTCGGACCGAGATGGTGGAACGCGTGAGGAAACGAGTCATGGCGGGATCCGGTGGTGGGGGCGGGACCGACGTCATCGAAACCCTCCGTAATTAACGCAGGGTTAGCCCTCGCCATCGGGGGTGGTGGACGCCACACGTCATGCGCGAAAGGCGTGATCGGTTACGTCCCAACGGTTCGACGGCGCCACGGACGCGGATCGCCCGCCTGTCCTCGGACGGTCTTCGAGCCGCGGAATTCCGCCGTTTTCGACACGTCCGGCGGCGCTCTCGATGTCGCCGCGCGATCCGAACGCGTCGCGCATCCGGAAAAACACTGCGACAAAGCATCTCCTTTTCCGCTCGGTTTCGCGGCTTCGCGACGGCGCCCTGCCGAAGTGGCGTAAGTCGCGATGAAAATTCTGGTATTTTTGGCAAGGGTGTCGTCTCGACACGACGGGGGATGGTCCTTTATCGGAGGTGCGCGGGCTCGTCGCCGCATCGCGACGCCGGTCGGGCCGAAAGGGAAAAGATGGGCGAGCGCGAGCGCGAAGTCGTGGTGATCGGTGGGGGACCGGCCGGCCTGATGGCGGCGGAGGTGATCGCCGACGCCGGCCACCGGGTGAGCGTGGTCGAGCGCATGCCGTCGATCGGCCGCAAGCTGATGATGGCCGGGCGCGGCGGGTTGAACCTCACCCACTCCGAAGCCGGCGACCGCTTTCTCGCGCGCTACGGCGCGGCGGAAGCGTTCCTCACCCCGGCGATCGCCGCCTTCACTCCCGGCGATCTGCGCGACTGGGCCCGCGACCTCGGCGAGGAGACCTTCGTCGGCACGTCGGGTCGCGTCTTCCCCTGCTCGTTCAAGGCATCGCCGCTGTTGCGCGCCTGGAGCCGCCGCCTCGCCGAGCGAGGTGTCGGCTTCCGCACCCGGACCCGGTGGACCGGCTTCGCGCCGGGCGGCGTCATCGTCGTCGGCCTGCAGGGCGAGGAACACCTTCCCGCCGACGCAGTGGTGCTGGCGCTCGGCGGCGCCAGCTGGCCGCGGCTCGGTTCCGACGGATCGTGGACCGCGATGCTGGCGGCCGAAGGCGTCGAAATCGCCCCCCTGCGGCCGACCAACTGCGGTTTCACCGTGCCCTGGTCGGACATCTTCCGATCGCGATTCGCCGGCGAGCCGTTGAAGCGCATCGCCATCCGCTTCGACGATCGGGTGTCGATGGGCGAAGCGGTGGTGACCGACGACGGGCTCGAGGGCGGCGCCATCTACGGTCTCTCCGCGCCGTTGCGCGAGGCGATCGCGGCGGGTGGGCCGACCGACATCCGGCTCGACCTGAAACCGTCGATGGACACGGCGGAGATCGCCGCGGCGCTCGCCAAGGGCCGCAAGGGCGACAGTCTCGCCAACCGGCTGCGCAAGGCGGTGAGCCTGCCGCCGGTGGCGATCGGGCTCCTGCGCGAGGGCGCCGGCAAGGCGCTGCCGAGCGATCCGGACGAACTCGCCCGCCTGATCAAGGCGGTGCCGATCCGCGTCACCGCGGCGCGACCGCTCGACCGCGCCATCTCCTCGGCCGGCGGTGTCGCCCTTTCCGAGATCGGCCCGGATTTCCAGCTGAAGCGGCTGCCCGGGGTGTTCGTCTCGGGTGAGATGATGGACTGGGAGGCACCGACCGGCGGCTATCTCCTGCAGGCCTGTTTCTCCACCGGCCGCGCCGCCGGCCGCGGCGCGGTACGCTACCTGGGTCGGTGACGACGATCGATCGGGGGCATCGTGCGGGCCCCGGCGGACCCGAGAAGACCCTCGAACTCACCGGATCGCCACGGCGGACACGAAAACGGCGCCGACCCGAAGGCGGCGCCGTCGATGGCGATCGTCGCGGATCCCGGGCTCAGCGCGGGGCGCGCTTGGCGAGGATGCGCTGCAGAGTGCGGCGGTGCATGTTGAGCCGGCGGGCGGTCTCCGAAACGTTGCGCTCGCACAGTTCGTAGACCCGCTGGATGTGCTCCCAACGCACCCGGTCGGCCGACATCGGGTTCTCCGGCGGCGGGGCGCGATCGTCGGTGGAGCGAATCAGTGCCCGCATCACCTCGTCGGCATCGGCCGGCTTGGAGAGATAGTCGGTCGCGCCGAGCTTCACCGCGGTCACGGCGGTGGCGATGTTGCCGTAGCCGGTCAACACCACGGTCCGGGCATCCGGCCGCTTCTCGCGCAGCGCTTCGACCACGTCGAGGCCGTTGCCGTCGCCGAGACGCATGTCGACGACCGCATAGGCCGGCGCGGCGGCTTCGACCCGCGCCAATCCTTCGGCGATCGATCCGGCCACCTCGACCTCGAAACCGCGCAGTTCCATGGCCCGCGCCAGCCGCTGCAGGAACGGCTTGTCGTCGTCCACGATCAACAGCGTCTTGTCGGCGTCGGGACTGTCGAACACCGGCTCGTCCGTCATCGTCGTCACCCGCTGATCCACCTTCCCGCTCTCCTCGGCGAGATCCTCCCTGGGGACGCGGAGTGTAGGTCGAGACGCCTTTCGCATCAATACCCTAGGTCACCCGCCGTCGCAGCACCGCGGATCAGGGTGAATGTGGCGGGTCGAAAGTCTCCGACAGGCCCTCGATCTCGGGCGCTTCCATCAGGTCGCGCGGCCACACGACGCGGATCTCGGCGCCGTGGGCGGGGAAGGATTTGTTGGTGCAGGTGACCTTGCCGCCGGAGCGCTGCAGGAAGGTGTGGGCGATGAAGAACCCGAGGCCGAGGCCGCCGCCGACATGATCGACGGCGCGTTCGGTCACGGGTTCGCGGGTCGTGACCCAGGGTTCGCCGAGCCGATCGATGACGGCGGCGGAGAAGCCGGGGCCGTCGTCGGAGATGGTGATCGTCACCTGCTGGTCGTTCCAGGTGGCGAAGATCGACACTTCGCTCTCGGCGAAGTCGACGGCGTTCTCGACGATGTTGCCGAGGCCGTAGAGGATCGCGGCGTTGCGGCGGCCGACCGGTTCGGCCCCTTCGCCGGCGCACTTCACCGCCAGCCGGGGACCGGTGTCGCGGAAGGGTTCGACCACCTCGTCGATCAGGGCGGAGATCGACAGACGGATGTAGTAGGCGTCCGGATCGGCCCCCATCGACGACAATTTGCGCAGGATGTCGCGGCAACGCTCCGATTGGGAGCGCAACAGCGCCACGTCGTCGGCGAGCGGCGAGCCGGTCGGCAGTTCCCGCTCCATCTCGCGGGCGACCACCGCGATGGTGCCGAGTGGCGTGCCGAGTTCGTGGGCGGCGGCGGCGGCGAGGCCGTCGAGGGCGGTCAGATGCTGCTCGCGTTGCAGCACCAGTTCGGTGGCGGCCAGCGCCTCGGCGAGGCGACGCGATTCGTCGGCGACGCGGAAGGCGTAGAGGGCCGAGAAGGACAGCGTCAGCAGGATGGCGAGCCAGGTGCCGAGCACATAGAGCGGCGGCAGCGACGGCGGCGAAACGAGCCCCCAGGGCAGCGGCAGATGGAAGCCGGCGAGCAGCGTCACCAACACCGCCACCACCACGCCGAGCAGCGCGGTGGAGCGCGGCGGCAGCGACGCGGAGGAGACCAGCACCGGGGCGAGCACCAGGAAGGCGAAGGGGTTCTCCAGCCCGCCGGTCAGATAGAGCAGGCCGGAGAGCTGGATGACGTCGTAGCCGAGCAGCACCGTGGCGTGGATGCCGTCGAGACGGTGGATGGTCGAGAACTGGAAGCGCAGCGCCAGATTGAGCGCCACCGAGGCGCCGATCAGCACGAGACACGAGACCAGCGGCAGGTGGAAGCCGAGACCGAAGCGGACGAACAGCACCGCCGCGGTCTGTCCGGCGACGGCGAGCCATCTCAGCTTGACCAGCGTGTCGAGTTTCAGCGAACGGATCGAACTGTCGCCGAAGTCCGACAGGACACCCAACATCCCGGCTCTCCTCCCCCTCGGCGGGCACGTCTCCCCGCCGTCACGTTCCCGCGATCCGGCGAGCGAGCGGCCTTCCGTCGCGCCGATGGCGAGTCTATACGACGATCGAGTGGCCGCGACCATCGCCCGATCCCGCGTCGCCCCACATTCCCTCTCGAACGGACCCGCGCCGCCAACGCGCACCCCCCCCACCCCCCCCCCCCCCCCGTTCCCCCCCCCCATGACCCGGCCCCGTCCCCGCCGCGCGCCCCCCCCCCCCCCGCCTCGCCATCGAGGTCCGCGATCTCGTCAAGCGTTTCGGCGCGGTCGCGGCCGTCGACGGCATCTCCTTCGAGGTTGCGCGGGGCACCGTCACCGGGCTTCTCGGCGGCAACGGCGCCGGCAAGACCACCACCATCGGCATGTTGATGGGGCTGATCCTGCCCGACGCCGGCGCCATCCGCATCCTCGGCCACGACATGCCGGGCGAGCGGGCGGCGTTGCTCGAGCGGATGAATTTCGAGAGCCCTTACGTCGACATGCCGCATCGCCTGACGGTGCGACAGAACCTGACGGTGTTCGGCCGGCTCTACCGGGTGGAGCGGCTGAAGGCGCGCATCGACGAATTGGTCGAGGACTTCGACCTCGCCGCCTTCGTCGACCGCAAGGCGGGGCAGCTCTCGGCCGGGCAGAAGACGCGGGCGGCGCTGGCCAAGGCGCTGCTCAACTCGCCCGAGGTGCTGCTCCTCGACGAGCCGACCGCCTCGCTCGACCCCGACACCGCCGACTGGGTGCGCGGCCGGCTCGAGACCTATCGGGCTCAGACCGGCGCCACCATCCTGCTCGCCTCGCACAACATGCCCGAGGTCGAGCGGCTGTGCGACGACGTCGTCATCCTGCGGCGCGGCCGCATCGAGGATCGCGGCGCGCCGAGCGATCTCCTGCGCCGCTACGGCCGCGACACGCTCGAGGAGGTGTTCCTCGACGTCGCCCGCGGCACCCGCGCCGAGGGCGTGGAGCCGGCGGCGGCGCGCCCTGCGGAGGTGGAGCCATGAGCGCGACCCGCGGAACCGGCGGCTTCTCCTTCACCCGCATCGGGGCGATGGTGCTGCGCTACTGGTATCTCCTCTCCAATTCCTGGCCGCGGGCGGTGGAGCTGATCTACTGGCCGACGGTGCAGATGCTGACCTGGGGCTTCGTCCAGCTCTACGTGGCGCAGAACTCGTCGTTCTTCGCCAATGCCGCCGGCCTCTTCGTCGGCGGACTGCTGCTGTGGGACGTGCTGCTGCGCTCGCAGCAGGGCTTCGCCTTCGCCTTCCTGGAAGAGCTGTGGTCGCGCAATCTCGGCAACCTGCTGATGAGCCCGCTCCGGCCGTCGGAGCTCATCGTCTCGCTGATGGTGATCTCGATCATCCGCCTCGGCATCGGCATGATCCCGGTGACCTTCCTGGCTATCCCGCTGTTCGGCTTCAACGTCTGGGGGCTGGGGCTGCCGCTCGCGGTGTTCTTCGTCAATCTGGTGATCGCCGGCTGGTCGATCGGCCTGGTCATCATCGGCATCCTGCTCCGGCAGGGCATGGGCGCGGAGGCGCTCGCCTGGTCGCTGATGTTCCTCCTGATGCCGATCACCTGCGTCTACTACCCCGTCGCCACCCTGCCGGCGATCGTCCAACCGATCGCCTGGGCGCTGCCCACCACCTACGTCTTCGAGGGCATGCGGGCGATCCTCGTCACCCACACCTTCCGAATCGATCTGATGGCGACCGCCTTCGCCATGAACGCGCTGTGGTTCGCCGTCGCGGTCTTCGCCTTCTACCGGTTGTTGGCGGCGGCGCGCCGAGCCGGCTCGCTGTTGCAGCAGGGCGAATGATCGCCGGTGCAACGCGGTAAGAACTTCATCGGCGAAAGATCTTTCGTGTTGCAGCGCGGCATTCCCGCCGGGTAAGACGAATTACCGATGGGTGAACCTCGGCCTCGGACTGGAAACCGGCGAAGTAATCGATTGAAATGCCGGAGGGCTCCGAGAACCGCTTCGAGGGGACATGTTCTATCAGCTCTACGAACTGAACCACGCCGCTCTTCGTCCGCTGCGCGTCGCCGCGGAGATGGGGCACATGGCCGTTTCCAACCCCCTCAATCCGTGGGCGAAGACCTCGGTGGGGCGGTCGCTGGCGGCGACGTTCGAAGTGATCGAGCGCGCCACGCGGCGCTACGGCAAGCCGGGCTTCGACCTGCCCTCGACGGTGGTCGACGGCAAGGAGGTTCCGGTCGTCGAGAAGGTGGCGTGGCAGAAGCCGTTCTGCCATCTCGTCCATTTCGAGCGCGAACTGCCGAAGGATCGCCCCGCCGATCCCAAGGTGCTGATCGTCGCGCCGATGTCGGGCCACTACGCGACGCTGCTGCGCGGTACGGTCGAGGCGATGCTGCCGGCCCACGAGGTCTACATCACCGACTGGATCGACGCACGCATGGTGCCGTTGACCGACGGCGGTTTCGACCTCGACGACTACATCGACTACGTCATCGAGATGATCCATCACCTCGGTGAGGGCGTGAACATCATCGCGGTGTGCCAGCCCTCGGTGCCGGTGCTCGCCGCCGTGTCGCTGATGAACGAGGATCGCGATCCGCTCGCCCCGGCCACCATGACGCTGATGGGCGGGCCGCTCGACACCCGCATCTCGCCGACCGCGGTCAACAAGGTCGCCCACACCAAGGGCATGGCGTGGTTCGAGCGCAACGTCATCATGCGCGTGCCGTTCCCCAACCCGGGCTTCCTGCGCGAGGTCTATCCGGGCTTCCTGCAGCTCGGCGGCTTCATGTCGATGAACCTCGACCGGCACGTCTCGGCCCACAAGGACTTCTACCAGCACCTGATCGTCGGCGACGGCGATTCGGCGGAGAAGCATCGCGACTTCTACGACGAGTATCTGGCGGTGATGGACCTCACCAAGGAGTTCTATCTCCAGACGATCCGCGTCGTCTTCCTCGAGCACGCCCTGCCCGAGGGCACGATGACCCATCGCGGGCGGCTGGTGAAGCCGTCGGAGGTCCGCGACACGGCGCTCTTCACCGTCGAGGGTGAGCTCGACGACATCACCGGGCCGGGTCAGACCCAGGCGGCGCACACCATGTGCGTGAACCTCGCGCAGGAGAAGCAGCAGGACTACGTCCAGCCGGGCGTCGGTCACTACGGCGTCTTCAACGGCTCGAAGTTCCGCGCCAACATCCAGCCGCGCATCGCCGAGTTCATCCGCCGCCACGCCCGCCCCGCCGCCTGACGGCGGGGTGACGCCGGCGAAGTCCGCGACCCGCGGCAGAACCCGCACGCCCCGCGCCGGCGTCCGACACGACCGGATGGGTCGTTCGCCGGTGAGCCGCGTTCGGGGATCTTGAAACCGGGGCTCGCCGGGGCCAGATGCATCTTCGTGATGCCCGACCCACCGACCCGGGATCGTCCCGGTCGGCAGAGGGAACGTGTGGCATCTTCGAGAGGTCCCGCCCATGCGCGCCGATCCCGTGATCCGTCCCGGCTTCCATCCCCTTTCCATCGGCCTGATGGTGCTCGGCTTCGTCGTCGCGTGGCCGCTCGGCCTCGCCATGCTCGCCTACATGATCTGGGGCGACCGCATGCAGGCCTTCTTCGCCGGCGTGCGCAACGGCTACGAACGCTCCCGCTTCGCCACCGAGATGCGGCGTGGCTTCGGCACCGCCGGCTTCACCTCCGGCCCGTTCGGCTCGACCGGCAACGCCGCCTTCGACGCCTATCGCGCCGCCGAACTCGAGCGGCTCGAGGCCGAACGCCGTCGCCTCGAAGAGGAGCGCCGCGAGTTCGAGGCCTACATGACCCATCTGCGCCGCGCCCGCGACCAGGAGGAGTTCGACCGCTTCAAGGCCGAACGCGCCGCCCGCCGCATGCGCGACGGCGATCCGACGCGCTATTGAGGTTTCGCGTGTTCGGGTTCGGACCCCGCCGGACGGCACGTGCGGCGCCCCCCGATCACGTGATCGTCCCCATCGCCGGCCGCGACGTCCGCGTCGCGGTCAAGGTTTCGACGCGGGCCTCGCGCTTCACCCTGCGGATGGTGGCCGGCCACGGCGACCCGGTGTTGACCGTCCCCGCGCACGCACGCTTCGCCGACGGGCTCGACTTCCTCGAACGCCACAGCGGCTGGCTCGCCGAACGGCTGGCCCGCCGTCCCGTCGCGGTCGCCTTCACGCCCGGAGCACTCGTCCCCTTCCGCGGCACGCCGCATCTCCTCGATCATCGCCCCGAACGACGCGGCACCGTCTGGGTGGAACCGTCGACCGGCGACGTCGAGGCGCCGCTTCTCTGTGTCGCCGGACGGCCCGAGCACATGGCACGGCGGGTGCGCGACTTCCTGCGCCGCTCGGCGCACGCCGAACTGGTGCCGGCGGTGGCGACCCACGCGGCGCGGCTCGGGGTGAAGAGCGGGGCGATCCGCATCAAGGACACGCGGTCGCGCTGGGGATCTTGCACGGCGGAGGGAGAACTCTCCTTCTCCTGGCGAGTGATCCTGGCGCCGCCGCACGTGCTCGACTATCTCGCGGCGCACGAAGTGGCGCATCTCAGAGAGATGAACCACTCGATCCGCTTCTGGCGTCTGGTGCGCGAGACCTGCCCGCGCATGGACGAGGGCCGCCGCTGGCTGAAACTGCACGGCTCGGCGCTGCACTCCTACGGGGTGGAGTGAAAGCCGTGCGTCGAAGCCCTTCCCCGTCGGCCCCGCGGCGCGGGTGACAGGCGTGGCGAGATCGTACCTCGCCGATGCGTCTCCCCCCTTCGATCCTCCGAGTCGTTCACCGCCGACCTGTGCGGTCTCGCGAACGCTTCCGAATTCGACCGAACCGAAGGCCGTCATCCCCGGCCGGAGCGCAGCGGAGGGGTAGGGGATCCAACGAGTTCTCAACGGGTTGCAAGGCCGATGGGTCCCCTTCCCTCGCGCGTCGCGCTCGCCGGGGACGACGGCCGAGTTCGGAGCCGAAGCGTCGGTAGATCGCGTGCCCGGTCTCAGAGCGGGAAAGTCCGACGTAGGCGGAGCGGTCCGGACGAGACCTCCCTCGCCTCGCCGACGACGGGGCGCTTTATCGAGGAACCGCCACGACCGAATGGCTCCGACACGGGGTTCGGTAGCGGCGTTCGGGCCGCGCAGCCCACCACGGAACCGTGGCGCGGGGCTCACCACGGGACCGCGACACGCAGCTCCGAGGCACGACGTCGACGCGCGCGCCTGACACGCGGCCCCGACGCGCGACCTCGACGCGCAGACCAGGAATTTGTATCATACCGACCAGTCGGTATGATGTTGCCATCGATCCGAGAAGACCTCGCCTCGCCCATCGATGCACGACAACGGGCGGGTGGCGCGCAACTGTCGTCGGCAGAAACTCGAGCCGAACCTACGGCCGACGCCACCGCCGAGCGCATCCCCCGCCGATCGGTTCGGCGGCGGCGCTCTCGCGTCTTCCGCCGAGACCTCTCGACGGCGCCGTCAGGCGGCGTTGCCGGTGACAGCCTGGACCGTCAGCTTCTGCAGCCGTTCGGGGAGCAGCGGCACCAGTTCGAGCGCCTGGGCGTGGCCGGCGTCGGACATCTTGGCCCAGGTCTTGGCGACGATGTCGACGACCTTGTCGTCGGCATATTTGGCACCGAACTCGGCGTATTCGAACTCGAGGAAGACCAGCGAGGCGCAGTCCTCGACCGACTGGGCCTCGGGATCGCGCTTGATGCGCTCCTTGCGCACCATCTGGCCGGCGCGCTCGACGTCCGCGTCCGGCCAGCCGACCTTGCGCATGATCTCGGCGAGAAGTTCGCCGTGGCGCGCCTTCAGGGCGTTGCGCCAAGCGTGGTAGCCGGGCTTGTCCATCGGATAGCTCGAGCGCGGGATGTCGAAGCGGCGGATGTGCTGGGCGCGCGCCGCGATCTTCAGAAGATCCGAGGCGTCGGGCACCAGCTTGGCCATGCGGGCGGTCATGCGCTCGCCGTAGACCTGGGCGTAGGGCCGCGAGACGCCGTCGACCGTCACCTTGGTCGGGTCGTCGGCATTGGCGGCGTCGATGAGTGCATACGTCTGTTCCAGGCGCGACATGGTCATGTCGGGTTGTCCTCCGGATCTGCCCTTCGCCGCGGTTCCTTGCAGTTTCCGTGCCCTCTGGCGGGGCGTGGAACCGGCGGCGATTTCGTATATTAGGAAATCATCATGACATAGGCGACGGCGGCGAGGGAAGCGGCGGCGATCCACACCGCCAGCCGCTGCGGCCGGTCGCGTCGGGCCTGGGCGTCGGCGAGCGCCTCCACCGTCTCGGCGTCGAGACGGACGCCGGCTTCGGCCCATTTGGCGAGGCCCGCCGAGGCGAGGTCGAGCCGTTCGACGAGGCGCGGCACGGCGAGCGCCAGCCGGCCGAGGGCGCCGGCGGAGGTGGCGGCGTCGGCGAGGCGGGCGCCGGGGCCGAGATTGGCCTCGACCCATTCGCGCACCACCGGCTCGGAGACCGTCCAGATGTCGAGATCGGGGTCGAGGGTGCGGGCGACGCCCTCCACCACCACCATGGTCTTCTGCAGCAGGATCAGCCGCGGCTGGGTCTTCATTTCGAAGACGTCGGTGTACTCGAAGAGCTGACCGAGCAGGCCGGCGATCGACACTTCCGCCGGCGGGCGATCACGCAGGGCCTGACCGACGGCGCGCAGCGCCTGGGCGAAGACCTCGACCTCCTGATGCGGCGGCACGTAACCGGCATCGAAGTGGACCTGGGCGACGCGGCGATAGTCGCGGATGATGAAGCCGTAGAGGATCTCGGCGAGAAAGCGGCGCTCGTCGGCGTTGAGGCGGCCGGTGATGCCGAGGTCGACGGCGACGAGATCGCCGGAGGGCACGACGAAGAGATTGCCCTGGTGCATGTCGGCGTGGAAGAAGCCGTCGCGCATCGCATGACGCAGGAAGGTCTGCATGACGATGCGGCCGAGGCGCTTCAGATCGTGGCCGGCGGCGATCATGCCGGCGCGGTCGGAGAGTTTGATGCCGTCGATCCATTCGAGCGTCAGCACGCCGCGCTGGGTGCGCACCCAGTCGACGGCGGGGAGCCGGAACTCGGGATCATCGGCGGTATTCTCGGCGAGTTCGGCGATCGCCGCCGCCTCGAGCCGGAGATCCATCTCGAGGCGGACCGAGCGGGCGAGCGTGTCGACCACGGCGACGAGGCGCAGCCGGCGGGTCGGCGGCACCAGCGCCTCGATCAGGCGGGCGGCGAGATAGAAGGCGTCGAGATCGCGCTTGAAGCGGGCCTCGACGTCGGGCCGCAGCACCTTCACCGCGACGTCGCGGATCGTCCCGTCGTCGGCCTTCACCCGCGCCTTGTGGACCTGGGCGATGGAGGCGGCGGCGACCGGCTGGCCGAACTCGACGAAGAGCTCGGAGATCGGCTTGGCCAGGGCGCGGGCGACGATCGCTTCCGCGGTGTCGTGGTCGAAGGGGTCGACGCGATCCTGGAGCGCTTCGAGATCGTCGGCCATGGCGCGACCGACGATGTCGGGGCGGGTGGCGAGGAACTGGCCGAGCTTGACGTAGGAGGGGCCGAGGCGGTTCAGCGCCCGGCTGGCGCGTTGGCCGCGCGAGGCGCCCTCGACCTCCTTTCGCTCGACCAGTCCGGCGAGGACCAGGGCGAGGCGGCCGATCGGCGGCGGATCGGGCGGGGCCATCGCCGTGACGAGGCCTTCGCGGGCCATCACCCAACCGGCGCGGGCGAGCCTGAGGAGGGAACCGATCGCGTGCGCCATCGCCTCAGATCTTCCAGCCCGAGTGCAGCGCGGCGATGCCGCCGGTGAAGTTGGTGTAATCGACACGGGAGAAGCCGGCGTCGCGGATCATCTGCGCGAACTTCTCCTGCGGCGGGAACTTGCGGATCGATTCCACCAGATAGCGATAGGGCTCGGCGTCGCCGGCGATGGCGCGGCCCATCAGCGGAATCAGGTGGAAGGAGAAGGCGTCGTAGATCTTGTCGAGGACCGGCATCTCGACCGCCGAGAACTCCAGCACCAGGATGCGGCCGCCGGGCTTCAGCACGCGGTGGGCCTCGGCCAGCGCCTTGTCGATACGCGGCACGTTGCGGATGCCGAAGGCGATCGTATAGGCGTCGAAGCGGTTCGCCTCGAAGGGCAGTTCCTCGGCGTTGGCCTCGACGAAGTCGAGATTGGCGGAAAGGCCGCGCTTCTCGGCGCGCTCGCGCCCCACCCCGAGCATCGAGGCGTTGATGTCGGAGACGGTGACGTGCGCCTTCCTCTCCGACTTCTCGACGATGCGGAAGGCGATGTCGCCGGTGCCGCCGGCCATGTCCAACACTTCGTAGCGGCGGCGGCCGACCTTGGGCGGCGACAGGCGCGAGACCATCGCGTCCTTCCACAACCGATGAAGACCGCCCGACATGGCGTCGTTCATGACGTCGTAGCGGCTCGCCACCTTGTGGAAGACGTCGTCGACCAGATGCTGCTTGTCCTCGAGCGGCACGTCGCGGAAGCCGAAGGAGGCGGTGGCGCCTGACGGCGCGGTGTCGCTCGGGGCGGAAGCGGCGGCGGGATCGTGCGACATGGGTTTCTCCGTGATCGCGGCGGACCATAGCGGAAGCGTCTCGGCGACGCTATCTCTCGAGGTGCGCCGATGCGACGCTCGATCGTCTATTCCGAGGACCCGCCATGCCCGAACTGCCCGAGGTCGAAACCGTCCGCCGCGGCCTCCAGCCGGTGATGGAGGGGGCGCGGATCGTCCGGGTCGAGCAGCGCCGCGCGAACCTGCGCATCCCCTTCCCCGCGCGCTTCGTCGAACGGCTCACGGGCGCGACGATCACGGCGCTCGGCCGGCGGGCGAAGTATCTCCTTCTCGATCTTTCTACGGCCGAGGTGCTGATCGCCCATCTCGGCATGTCGGGCTCGTTCCGCATCCGCTTCCCCGACGAGGAGGTCCTGCCGGGCGAGTTCCACATCCCCCGCGATCGCTCGGCCGCTCACGACCACGTCGTCTTCCATCTGGAGGGGCCGGGGGCACCGGCCGGCACCACCGTCACCTACAACGATCCGCGCCGCTTCGGCTTCATGGATCTCGTCGCGCGCGAGGGCCTCACCGCCCATCCGTCGCTCGCCGGGCTCGGGGTCGAGCCGCTCGGCAACGAGCTTTCGGCCGATCTCCTCGCCGAACTCTTCCGCGACAAGGCGGCGCCGCTCAAGGCCGCGCTCCTCGATCAGCGGCTCCTCGCAGGCCTCGGCAACATCTACGTCTGCGAGGCGCTGTGGCGGGCGAGACGTTCCCCCGCGCTCGCCGCCGGCGACACGGTCACCGGCACGGGGCGGCCGTCGAAGAAGCTCGGCGGGCTGGCCGGCGCCATCCGCGACGTGCTGGCCGAAGCCGTCGAGGCCGGCGGCTCCTCCTTGCGCGATCATCGCCGGACCGACGGCGAACTCGGCTATTTCCAACATTCCTTCGCGGTCTACGACCGGGAGGGCGAGCCCTGCCCGCGTCCGACCTGCTCGGGTGTGGTGGCGCGCCGCGTCCAATCGGGACGGTCGACCTTCTTCTGCCCTCTCTGCCAGCGCTGAAGCGGGCGGTGCCGCCCGGCCGGGCTTTTTCGCACGACCGCCGTGCGAAAGATCGCGTTGCGGGCGTCCCGGCTCTCCGATAGCCCTTGAAAGGAAAGCGACCGCGGCCGAACCGCCGGCCGGAGGAAAGGAGACCCCATGGCTTACGAGAACATCCTGGTGGAGACGCGCGGGCGCGTCGGTCTGATCACCCTCAACCGTCCGCAGGCGCTCAACGCCCTCAATTCGGCGTTGATGGCGGAGGTTTCCGCCGCGCTCGACGTCTTCGAGGTCGACGACGGCATCGGCTGCGTGGTGATCACCGGGTCGGAGCGGTCCTTCGCCGCCGGCGCCGACATCAAGGAGATGCAGCCGAAGACGCTGGCCACCGCCTATCTCGGCGACCTGATCACGCCGTGGGATCGGGTGTCGCGCTTCCGCAAGCCGATCATCGCCGGTGTCGCCGGCTTCGCGCTGGGCGGCGGCTGCGAGCTCGCCATGATGTGCGACATGATCATCGCGGCGGAAACCGCCAAGTTCGGCCAGCCGGAGATCAATCTCGGCACCATTCCGGGCGCCGGCGGCACCCAGCGCCTGACCCGCGCCATCGGCAAGGCCAAGGCGATGGACCTGTGCCTCACCGGACGACGGATCGGCGCCCAGGAGGCGATGGCCGACGGGCTCGTCGCCCGCATCCTGCCGGCGGAGGGCTTCGTCGAGGCGGTGATGGCGATCGCCGCGGAAATCGCCGCCAAGCCGCTGATCGCCGCGATGTTCGCCAAGGAGGCGGTCAACCGCGCCTTCGAGACGTCGCTCGCCGAGGGGCTGCGGTTCGAACGCCGGATGTTCCACGCCACCTTCGGCACCGAGGACCAGAAAGAGGGCATGGGCGCCTTCGCCGAGAAGCGCACCGCGGAGTTCAAGCACCGCTGAGGTGCCGCCACGGGGTCCGGGCGTCGCGCCGATGCGCATCGGCCATGGCCGAAATGCCGGGGGAACCGGCCTTTCGGACCGTTGACGCCCGGGACCTCCCCGGCTATAAGCTCGCCCACTCGGTGGCGGCCTTTCCCGCCGCCGCCCTTTCACGTCGTCGGCCCTGCCCGGTCGGCTTCCCACGAGACGGACGCGTCGTCGGACGCAGAGGTCGGGGCGGGAGGCATTCGGCAGTTCGGGTCGAGCACAGTCGAGATCCAGGAGAGGCTCGTCCATGGCCAATACGCCGTCCGCCAAGAAGGCGGCCCGCAAGATCGCGCGCCGCACCGCGGTCAACAAGTCCCGTCGTTCGCGCGTCCGCACCTTCCTGCGCAAGGTCGAAGAGGCGATCGCCTCGGGCGACCAGACCGCCGCGGCGGAAGCGCTCAAGGCGGCTCAGCCGGAGCTGCAGCGTGCCGCCTCCAAGGGCGTCGTTCACCGCAACACCGCCTCCCGCAAGATCTCCCGTCTCGCCCACCGGGTGAAGGCGCTCGGCGCCTGATCTCGGCCCTCCGGGGCATGACGCAGCGTCTTCAGGACCCGGGCTCGACGCCCGGGTTCTTTTGTTTCCCGGCTATGGTTTCGATGCCTCCGGCCGGTCTGTAATACTACCTAGCGGGATGCTACGGAGGCACCCGTGGGGGATTCAGCCTGACAGAAATTCATCTTCTTTTTCCTCGACTTGGCGGCAAGTCGTGAAATGGCGGATGGAATCTGCCCCGACCCGGCGGACGAGAACGGGGTGCGGCGAATTTTTCGCCGGCAGATACGAAAAAAATCCCCCTTCGCCATCTCGCGGTCTAAGTCCGTTGAGTCGGAAGGACTTCCCCGACACGGGACGGGTTCCACCCCCGGCGAGCCCCCCCCGATCACCCGCACTCGACGCCGGTGTGGCCATTGCGTGGCGAGAAGGCGCTGTGTAATGTCCCCCTCATGAAGGCGATGCCTTCACGGTCCTGCGGAAATCCACAGTCAAATCAGCCAACCTCGTAACCCTCGACGCTGCATCGCAAGAAATGTTGTCGAGTATATTACGTAAAGGGATGAAGTAGACCTGGAGGAAGGCAAGATCGACGATCGGTCGGAAAGGTGGCATTGCTCCGATACGGTCGTTCATCAATCAAATAGTATCACACGAAGGGGTGGGCCGGGCTCCGTCCGGCTCGGGGGGATCGTCATGTCGAATGAGTTCGTCGGGGTCTACGCCGGTGACGTGGACCCCGCGGAGGCTTGGGCGTCGCTCGCGGCGAACGAGCACGCCATTCTGGTCGACGTCCGCACGCGGGCCGAATGGGCCTTCGTCGGGCTCCCGGCCCTCGCCGGGCTCGGCAAACAGCCGATCACTCTGGAATGGCAGGTCTTCCCGACGATGACCGTCAATCCCGACTTCGTGGCGATCCTGGACGAAGCGCTGATCTCGGCGGGGATCGCGCGCGACGTTCCGATCTACTTCCTGTGTCGGTCCGGCCAGCGCAGCCGTTTTGCGGCGGTTGCGATGACCTCGGCCGGCTGGTCGCATTGCTACAACATCTCGGAAGGCTTCGAGGGCGGTCTCGACGGCGAAAGCCATCGCGGACGGGTCTCGGGCTGGAAGATGCGCGGACTACCCTGGTCTCAGACCTGATCGAAAAACGCGTCGACCGACGCGAGGAGGGACCGACGTGGTGGAAACGCCGCGCCGGCTCGGAGACGTGTCGTCCGATCGCGAAAGCGGCGGGCGACGGAACGTAGGCGGCGAGGGGTCGAGATCGTCCGAGGCGGCGGACGGTGGAGACCGAAAGGCGGAGCACGATGGAGGCGGCAGCGATGTCGATGATTCCCACGGGGCGCGATGAGTGGGATCGCATCAAGGCGCGGCTCAGGGCGGAGCTGGGTGAGGACGTGTTCTCGAGCTGGTTCGCCCGGGTCGAGCTGGCCTCGATCGAGGCCGACACGGTGCACCTGTCGGTGCCGACCCGCTTCCTCAAGAACTGGCTGCAGAGCCGCTATCGCGACCGCCTGCTGACCCTCTTCGGCGAGAGCTTCGGCACGGTCCGCCAGATCGAATTCTCGGTGCGCTCCGCCATCCGCCCGAGCGCGGCGCCGCGTGAGACGACGGCCGAGCCGGTCGCCGCCCGACCGATTCCCTTCCCCGTGAACGGCCGCGCCGCTGCGCCGGTGGCGGTGCGCGCCACCGAGGACCGCGAAGCCGACGTCCTGGCGGGAAGCCCGCTCGACGCGCGCTATTCCTTCGACACCTTCGTCGAGGGGCGCTCCAACAGCCTCGCCTTCGCCGCGGCTCGTCGCGTCGCCGACGCCCGTCCGGGCGAGCCGGTCGCCTTCAACCCGCTCTATCTCCACGCCTCCGTCGGCCTCGGCAAGACCCACCTCCTCCAGGCGATCGCCCATGCGGCGCGGGCGCAGGGACGGCGGGTGCTCTATCTCACCGCCGAGCACTTCATGTACCGCTTCGTCGCGGCGCTGATGGCGCAGTCGGCGATCGCCTTCAAGGAGGCGCTGCGCGGCATCGACCTCCTCCTCATCGACGACATGCAGTTCCTGCAGGGCCGTCAGGTGCAGCAGGAGTTCTGCCACACGCTGAATTCGCTCATCGACGGCGCGCGCCAGGTGGTGGTCGCCGCGGACCGCCCGCCGGCCGATCTCGAGACGCTCGACGAACGGGTGCGCTCGCGGCTCGCCGGCGGACTGCTGGTCGAAGTGGGGGCGCCGGACGTCGATCTGCGTCGTCGCATCGTCGCCCACCGGGTCGCCTGCGCCAAGAAGGCCGATCCGCGGCTCGAGGTTTCGGCGGCGGTGATCGACTGGGTGGCGGAGAACGTCGTGTCGTCGGGGCGCGACCTCGACGGTGCGGTCAACCGCCTCGTCGCCCACAACCAGCTGACCGGCCAGCAGATCGCCCTCGAGATGGCGGAAGTGGCGCTGCGCGACCTGCTCCGGGCGCGCGAGCCGCGCAAGGTCAAGATCGAGGACATCCAGCGGGTCGTCTCCAAGCACTTCAACGTCACCAAAGCGGACCTGCTCTCGGCCCGCCGGACCCGCACGGTGGTGCGCCCGCGCCAGATCGCCATGTATCTGGCCAAGGCGCTGACGCCGCGCTCGCTGCCGGAGATCGGCCGGCGTTTCGGCAACCGCGACCACACCACGGTGCTGCACGCGGTGCGCAAGATCGAGGAGATGGCGAGCGCCGATCGCGGCTTCGCCGACGAGATCGAAATGCTGAAGCGGTTGCTCGACGGCTGATCCGCGGCGATCGACACCGCCAACCGGTATCCCTTCACCGCCCGGCGATCACCCGATCACCGGGCGGTGGCGTTTCGGGCGCCGCGTCCCACCTCCGGCATGACGGTCGCGCGTCGCCGATTTCGTCGCTCGTCGAACTTGCGCCGCGCCGGGGAGCGGCGTAGTCCAAGGGCCGCGACGCCGAGCTCGGACGAAGCCGGCGCGTTTCGGGGAGGACCGACATGGGCGACATGCGTCTCGTCGTGGTGGGCGCCGCCGGCCGCATGGGCCGGACCTTGATCCGGGCGGTGACGGAGGCCGAGGGCTGCGTCGTCACCGGCGCGATCGAGCGGTCGGGCTCGCCGGATCTGGGCCGTGACGCCGGCCAGCTCGCCGGCCTCGGCGGTCTCGACGTGCCGATCACCGACGATCCGCTCACCGCCTTCGCCAAGGCGGACGGCGTTCTCGACTTCACCTCGCCCGCCTCCACCGTCCATTTCGCCGAGCTCGCCGCTCAGGCGCGCATCGTCCACGTCATCGGCACCACCGGCTGCTCGGCCGAGGACGACGCCCGGCTCGCCGCCGCGGCGCGCCACGCGGTGCTGGGGAAGTCCGGCAACATGAGCCTCGGGGTCAATCTCCTCGCTCAGCTGGTGCGCGAGGCGGCGCGGGCGCTCGGGGCCGACTACGACGTCGAGGTGCTGGAGATGCACCACCGCATGAAGGTCGACGCGCCCTCGGGCACCGCACTGCTGCTCGGCAAGGCGGCGGCGGAGGGGCGGCGGGTGTCGCTCGACGACCATTCGGTCCGCGTCCGCGACGGCCACACCGGCGCGCGGCGGCCCGGCGACATCGGCTTCGCCACCTTGCGCGGCGGCACCGTGGTCGGCGAACACACCGTCGTCCTCGCCGGTCCGCACGAGCGCATCGAACTCACCCACCGGGCCGAGGACCGCTCGATCTTCGCCCATGGCGCCGTCAAGGCGGCGCTGTGGGGCATGGGGCGCAAGCCCGGTCTCTATTCCATGGCCGACGTTCTGGGCCTCGCGCCCCGCGGCTGACGTCTTTCACGAGAGGAGTTCACACGATGGATCGTCTCCTGGTGCTCTGCCGCCACGGCGAGAGCGAATGGAACAAGCTCAATCTGTTCACCGGCTGGAAGGATCCCGGGCTGACCGAGAAGGGCGTCGGCGAGGCGATCGCCGCCGGCCGCAAGCTCAAGGCCAAGGGGCTGGTCTTCGATCTCGCCTACACCTCGGCGCTGACCCGGGCGCAGAAGACGCTCGACCTGATCCTGACCGAACTCGGCCAGACCGATCTGCCGATCACCCGTGATCAGGCGCTCAACGAGCGTGACTACGGCGACCTCTCGGGCCTCAACAAGGACGAGGCGCGCCAGAAGTGGGGCGACGAGCAGGTGCACATCTGGCGCCGCTCCTTCGACGTTCCGCCGCCCGGGGGCGAGAGCCTCAAGGACACCGCGGCGCGGGTGCTGCCCTATTACGACGCGCACATCCTGCCGGACGTGCTCGCCGGCAAGCGGGTGATCGTCTCCGCTCACGGCAACTCGCTGCGCGCCCTGATCATGAAGCTCGAGAAGCTCAGCCCCGAGCAGATCCTCAAGCGCGAGCTGGCGACCGGCGCGCCGATCGTCTATCGCCTCGACGACAAGGGCGAGGTGATCGCCCACGAGGATCTCGCCGGCTGAGGCGGATCGGGAACCGAACAACGCGAGGGCGCTCACCGGCCGGCGAGCGCTCTCGTCGCATGTCGGGCGGAGCTCTCCTCGCATGACGGCCGACGGGTGCTCTCCACGCACGTCGGAGGGTCGGCGCTCTTCTCTCCTGCCGGACGGTCGTCGCTCGCCTCGCAGAACGGACCTTCGGCGCCGTCGTCTCATGCCGGACCGTCGTCGCCCTAGTCACATGCCGGCCGGATCAGGAATAAATTCCATACCGACCGGTCGGTTCATACCTTCCAGCTCTTCGCTGCCTCCCAGCCGAGGATGGCGCGTTTGCGCGACAGGCCCCAGTGGTAGCCGGTGAGATCGCCGGCGCTCGACACCACCCGGTGGCAGGGGACGACGAAGGAGATCGGGTTCTTGCCCACCGCCGCGCCGACCGCCCGGCTCGCGGTGGGACGGCCGATGTGGGCGGCCACCCGCGAATAGGTGGTGGTGCGGCCGAAGGGGATGGCGAGCAACGTCTTCCACACCCGGATCTCGAAATCGGTGCCGATCAGCACCACCCTGAGCGGCCGGTCGGGTCGCCATTCCTCCATGTCGAAGATGCGTGCGGCGTGCGGTGCGACGGCCGCGTCGTCGCGGACGTGGGTGGCGGCCGGCCAGCGGTCGAGGAGATCGGCGAGCGCCGCCGCCTCGCCGCCGACGTCGGCGAAGGCGAGGCCGGCGAGGCCGTGGTCGGTCGCCACCAGGACGGCGATGCCGAAGGGCGAGGGGGCGAAGCCGTGGCGCATGACGAGGCCGGCGCCGCGGCTCTTGTAGGCGCCGGGGGTGATCGCCTCGTGGGTGACGAAGAGATCGTGCAGCCGACCGGGGCCGGAGAGGCCGACCTCGAGGGCGGTGTCGAGCACCGAGGCGTCGTCGTCGAGCAGGCGCCTGGCGGCGTCGAGCGTGACCGCGGCGAGGAACTGCTTCGGGGTGATCCCGGCGAAGCGGGAGAAGAGGCGGGAGAGCTGCACCGGCGTGAGGCCGACGGCGGCGGCGATCTCGTCCGCCGAGGGCTGATCGGTGCGCCGTTCGGTGATGAAGGCGACGGCGCGGCGGATCGCCTCGTAATCGGCGACGCGGTCGGTTTCGACGGTCGCGGGGGCGGCGGCACTCTCGGTCATGGGTTCGGTCCTCGTCGGTCGCGCCGATCCTAGAC
>CALMYM010000333.1 GCA_937873675.1 uncultured Alphaproteobacteria bacterium
AGATCCCCATGGCCGGCCGCGCCGACAGCCTCAACCTCGCCGTCGCCACGGCGGTGATGCTCTACGAGATCCCGCGCAGCCGTCTGACGGTGTGAGTTCCGCGTCCCGCGTCAGAGCGCCAGCCGCACCGCCATCCCGAGAGCACCGCACAGCGCCAGCGTCTTCGGGATGCCGAGGCGAACGCGGAAGAGGCTCGCGGCGGCGACGAGCGCGAGGATCGTCATCACCGGATCGAGGCTCGTCGGCGCCGGGACCGACATCGACAGCGGCCCGAAGTCGAAGCTGCGCACCTCACGGAAGAGGACATGCAGCGCGAACCACAGGGCGAGATTGCCGATGACCCCGACCACCGCCGCGCCGATGGCGGCGAGCGCACCGGCGAAGGCGCGGTTCTCACGCAGGCGCTCGACGTAGGGGGCGCCGAGGAAGATCCACAGGAAGCACGGCACATAGGTGACCCAGGTCACCACCACCGCACCGAGGAAACCGCCGGCGAGCGGGGCGAGGCCGGCGCCATCGCGGAAGCCGGCGAGGAAGCCGACGAAGGTCAGAACCAGGATCAGCGGCCCCGGCGTCGTCTCGGCGAGCGCCAGACCGTCGCCCATCTCGCCCGGCTTCAGCCAACCGAACTGTTCCACCGCCGCCTGCGCCACCCAGGCGAGAACCGCATAGGCGCCGCCGAAGGTGACCACCGCCATCTCGGAGAAGAAGCGGGCGAGCGTGACGAAGGTGGAGTCCACGCCGAAGACGAGCGCCGCCGCGACGATCGGCAGAAGCCATAGCCCGCCCCAGGTGGCGACGACCGAAAAGGCCCGCCCCCAGGTCGGGACGAGGTGGTGGGGATCGGCGTCGATCACCGCGTCGGCGACGGTCGTCCCGCCCTTCTTCGCGCCATGGCCGCTCGCGGCGAAGAGATCCGGCCGCGCCCGCGATCCTAGGAAGCCGACGAGCCCCGCGCCGAGTACGACGACCGGGAACGGCACGGCGAAGACGAAGAGGGCGAGGAAGGCGGCGAGCGCCAGGGCGACCATCACCCGATTGCGCAGGGCGCGGCGGGCGACCCGGAGCAGAGCTTCGACGACGATGGCGAGCACCGCCGCCTTCAGCCCGAAAAACAGGCTGGCGAGCCAGGCGGTCGACTGGAACAGGGCGTAGAGGGTCGAGAGCGTCAGGATGACGAGAAATCCAGGCGCCACGAAGAGTGTGCCGGCGACGATGCCGCCGCGGGCGCCGTGCAGGAGCCAGCCGATGTAGGTGGCGAGTTGCTGGGCCTCGGGGCCGGGCAGCAGCATGCAGTAGTTGAGGGCATGGAGGAAGCGATCCTCCGACACCCAACGCCGCCGCTCGACCAGTTCCTCGTGCATCAGGGCGATCTGGCCGGCCGGTCCGCCGAAGGAGAGACAGCCGATCCTCGCCCAGACGGCCGTCGCCTCGGCGAAGCTCGGACGGGGCGGAGCGGAGAGATCCGAGTGGGCTCGGGAGATCGAGGGGTCCGACGACATGGCGCGCGTCCTCCTGCCTTCACGTAGATGGCGGACGCGATGCTTGGGCCGTCGCCTGATGGGGAGATCGCTGGTCCCCGATCAAGAGCAGATCTCGAGAGCGTGTTTCCGTCAAGCCGGAAGCCGGGGCCCGTCACGTCGTCGACAGCGTCCGCCGCACCGCGTCGGACCAGCCGGCGCGTTTGGCGGCGCGGGTGGCGGCGTCCATGGTCGGGGTGAAGCGGCGGTCGAGGGTCCAGGTGCGGGCGAAGACCTCCGGCTCGGGCAGGACGCCGGCACCGAGGCCGGCGAGATAGGCGGCGCCGAGCGCCGTCGTCTCGCGGATCACCGGACGGTCGACCGGCGCGTCGAGGATGTCGGCGAGAAACTGCATGGTCCAGTCGGACGCGGTCATGCCGCCGTCGACGCGCAGCACCGTGCGCCCCTCGCCGCCCCAGTCGCGGCGCATCGCCTCGATGAGATCCGCCGTCTGCTGACCGACCGACTCGAGCGCGGCGCGGGCGACCTCGCGGCGGGTGGTGCCGCGGGTGAGGCCGTAGAGGGCGCCGCGGGCTTCGGCGTCCCACCACGGCGCGCCGAGGCCGACGAAGGCGGGGACGAAGTGGACCGACTGGGCCGGATCGGACTCCGCCGCCAGACGTCCGGTCTCGCCCGCCTCGGCGACGAGGCCGAGGCCGTCGCGCAGCCACTGCACCGCCGCACCGGCGATGAAGATCGCGCCTTCCAGGGCATAGGTGCGCTTGCCGCCGAGTTGGTAGGCGACGGTGGTCAAGAGGCGGTTCTTCGAGGCGACCGCCGTCTCGCCGGTGTTGAGGAGCGCGAAGCAGCCGGTGCCGTAGGTCGACTTCATCATGCCCGGCGCGAAGCAGGCCTGACCGACGGTCGCCGCCTGCTGGTCGCCGGCGATGCCGCGGATCGCGACGGCTGCGCCGAGGATGTCGGGGTGGGTCGTGCCGAAATCGGCGGAGCTGTCGCGCACCTCGGGCAACAGGCTCATCGGCACGCGGAAGAGGCGGCAGAGCTCCTCGTCCCAGGCGCCGGTGTGGATGTCGAAGAGCGCGGTGCGCGAGGCGTTGGTGGCGTCGGTGGCGTGCACCCGGCCGCCGGTCAGCCGCCACAGGAGATAGGTGTCGACGGTGCCGAAGGCGAGCTTGCCGGCGTCCGCCGCGGTGCGGGCGCCGGGGACGTCGTCGAGGATGCGGGCGATCTTGGTCGCCGAGAAATAGGGATCGAGGAGGAGGCCGGTGCGGGCGGAGACGAGCGGCTCGGCGCCTCGCGTCTTCAGTGCGGCGCAGGTGTCGGCGGTGCGGCGGTCCTGCCAGACGATCGCGCGGTGGACGGGCGCGCCGGTCGCCCGATCCCAGATCAGCGTCGTCTCACGCTGGTTGGTGATGCCGATGGCGGCGATGTCCTTCGCGGCGATCCCGGCCGTCGCCACCGCGGCGCGCAGCGTATCCAGGGTGGTGCGCCAGATGTCCTCCGGGTCGTGCTCGACATGGCCGGGGGCCGGGAAGATCTGCGGGAACTCCTCCTGGGCGACGCCGGCGATGGTCAGATCGGGCGTGAAGACGATGGCGCGCGACGAGGTGGTCCCCTGGTCGATGGCGACGACGGTGGACGTCATGGCGATCCCTCCTCAGCGTGCACCTTCGAGTGCGCCGATCAGCTCGACGGTGGGATAGCTGTCGGCCGGCAGGCCGAGCTTCATCTGGGCGGCACGCACCGCCGTGCGGGTGGCGTTGCCGAGGCGGCCGTCGGGTTCGTCGTCGGAGAAGCCCTTGCGGCGGAGCAGCGCCTGCAGGTGCTTCATCTGTTCGGTCGTCAGCGGCTTCACCTCGCCGCGACCGCGCGACACCTTCGGCGCCCCGGCGAGGCGGGTGGCGTAGTAGGCGGCGGTGGTCGAATAGACCATCGCCTTGTTCCAACCGAGATAGGCCTGGAAGTTCGGATAGGTGAGGAAGGCGGGGCCGAGGCGGCCCATCGGCAGCCACAGCGACGCCGGCGGACCGCCGCTCGCCAGCGCCGAGCCGTCGGATCTGGTGACGCCCATGCGAGCCCACTCGGCGCGGGAGAGGTCGATCTCGGGGGCGGAGCGGCTCCAGTCCATCTCGGCCGGCACCCGCACCTCTTCGAGCCAGGGTTCGCCGCGCCGCCAGCCGAGACCTTTCAGGAAATTGGCGGCGGTGGCGAGCGCATCGGGGATCGAGCGGATGACGTCGCGGCGGCCGTCGCCGTCGCCGTCGGCGGCGTAGGTGTAGAGGTCGGTCGGGGTGAACATCAGGTGGCCGAGTTCGCCGGCCCAGTCGCCGATCATCTCGGAAGGTTCGAGATCGCCGCGTTCGACGATGCGCATGAGGTCGATCAGTTCCTGGGTGAACATCTCGGTGCGGCGGCAATCATAGGCGAGCGAGGCGACGGCGACCGGCGCCTTGTACTTGCCCATGTCGGTCCCGAAGGAGGTCTCGAGACCCCAGAAGGCAACGAGCACCGGGCCGGGCACGCCGTACCGGGCCTCGATGCTCTTCAGCGTGGCGACATGGGTCTGGAGCAGTTTTCCGCCCTTCGACATGCGGTCGCCGGAGACCATGCGCTCGGAGAACTGCAGGAAGGTCTGCTGGAAGACACCCTGACCGCGGTCGCGACGGACGATCGCCGCGTCGTAGGCGACGCCGGCGAGGCCCTTCTCGATCGCGGCGCGCGACACGCCCGCCGCCTCCGCCTGTTTCTTGAAGCCGGCGAGCCAGGCTTCGAAGCTCTGCCCCTTGCGGCAGGAGAGGTCGGCGCGCGCCTCGCCGGGCGCGACGGTGGCGAGCGGTCCGAAGGCGAGGGCGGCAGCGAGCAGGACCTCGACCAGCCGGCGCGAGTTTCGCGGTTTCGTCATCGTTCCATCTCCGACAAATTTTCGGGCGACACGCCAAATCGACAGCAGGCCCGACGGGTTCGAGGCACAGAATCGGAAGGTTCACCGCGGCACGTCAAGCTCGGCGACGCCCGAATTGCGGAGACCGACGCGGGCGCCGATCGAGCCGAAAAATTTTCGGAACGAATACAACGACTTCCAATCGCCCCGCAATCGCACTTCCCGTCAGGCGCGCAGATCCTATCTGGTTCCACCCTTTTTCCGGAAAGGTGATATCGGGCGAATTGACAGTCGAGAACCCTATGCCCTATCTGATCGATCGGCCGGGCTCTTCGGCATCCGTCTTTTTTACTAGTATGAAGAAACGTATTCTACTATTACAGGGGCCCGTCGGCGGGTTCTTCAAATATCTTCAACTTCGACTTCGCGACGCCGATTTCGAGGTCAAGAGAATCGTTTTCAATGGTGGCGACATCGCCTATGCGCTCGGCGTCGAGTTCGAGATCGCCCGCCTCGGCGAGGACGGCTACGGCGAATTCTTCGAGCGCCTCTATCGTGACTGGCGGCCGGACACGATCGTCTTGTTCGGCGACGAGCGGCCGATCCACAAAGCTGCCATGGCGGAAGCGGCACGGATCGGCATTCCCGTGTGGTGCTTCGAGGAAGGCTACATCCGTCCCGATCACGTGACGTTGGAGCCGGGTGGCAACAATGCCAATTCCAGCCTGTTCCGCACCTTCGATCCCTCGGTCACACCGCCGCCGACGCCGCCGGCCCCGCATCTGAAGGGTCAGACGGTCGCCATGGGTCTCCGGGCCTGGGGCTATTTCGTCGCCTATCGGGCGACGCGCATGCTCTTCCCCCATTACACCCACCATCGCGAACGTCGGTTGCGCGACGAGTTCCGCTTCTGGATCCGCTCGGCCTATCGCCGCGTGATGGCGCGTCGCCGCGACGCCGCCCTGACCGCCCAGATTCTCTCGGGTCTGCATCCGCCGTTCTTCATCGTCGCCCTCCAGGTCCACGACGACATGCAACTGCGCCGCCACGGCCGCGGTTGGCGCAGCATGCCGTTCACCGAGATGGTGCTGGAATCGTTCAAGCGTTTCGCACCGCCGCAGGCACGCCTGGTGGTCAAGGCGCACCCGCTCGACGTCGGCCACGGCCATCATCGCAAGAACATCCGGCTGCTGATTCGGAAGATCGGGCTCGAAGACCGGGTCGAATATCTCCAGTCGGGACCGTTGCTGCCGATCGTCCGCCATGCCCGTGGGTTGATCACCATCAACAGCACGGCCGGCATCGCGGCGCTGCGCAATCACATCCCGGTCATCGCCTTCGGCGACGCGCTCTATCACCTCGAGGGCCTGTCGAAGCGCCCGGAGGGGCCGGCCGATCTCGATCGCTTCTGGTCCGACCCGCCGGAGGTCGATGCGACGCTCGCCTGGCGGTTCGGCGAACACACCTTGGCGAGCGTCCTGCTCCCGGGCAGCTTCTACCTTTCGGCGACATGGCAGCGCCTGACCGACAGCGTCATCGCACGGCTGCGGGGCGAGCCGTCGTCGGCGGAAGCGGGCGTCTCGTCGGAGCCGACGGCCGCCGTCACCGCACCCGAGCCGGAGACGGCGACGGCGACGGCGACGGATCCTCGGCACCGCGCGGCGAACGCGCCGATGCGATCGATCCGGCGGGTCGGCATCGGCTCGGCCGGGGTGTGGCGGCGGCGCGAGGCCGTGGCGACGTTGCTCGGGGCGGAACCGGTTCGCCTCACCGGGATCGGCACCCGCAGTTGTGACGAGCTCGCCGGCTGGGGTTTCAAGAGAACCAGCGGACGGTTGCGATCGATCGCCGCGGCGACCGGCGTGCCCTACGTGGCCTTGGAGGACGGGTTCCTGCGCTCGGTTCGGCCGGGCGCCGGCGAGACCCAGATCGGGTGGATCGTCGACCGCACCGGCATCTATTACGACGCGCGGAGCGCCAGCGATCTCGAAGCCGCCGTCCGCCGCCGCGCCGCCGAGCCGCCGGAAGCCCACGACCGCGCGCAAGCGGCGATGCGAGCGATCCGCGACCTGCGCCTGTCGAAATACAATCATGCGCCGATGCTGGGCGCCGAGGCCCTCGGATTGCCGCGCGGCCGCGACATCGTCCTGGTGATCGACCAGACGTTCGGCGACGCGTCGATCTCGGGCGCCTTCGCCGACAGCGCATCCTTCATGCGCATGCTCAACGCCGCGGTGGACGAGAACCCGGACGCGGTCGTCGCTGTCAAGGTCCACCCGGAATCCATCTCGGGCGCCAAGAAGGGCTACCTCGCGGCGGTGGCGCGGCAACGCGGCATCCGGCTCATAACCGTCGACGTCAATCCCTGGGCGCTGATCGAGATCGCCAAGCGGGTCTACGTGGTGTCGAGCCAGTTCGGCCTCGAGGCGATGTTGGCCGGCGTGCCGGTCACCTGTTTCGGCGCGGCCGCCTACGCCGGCTGGGGACTGACCGACGACCGGATCGTGCCGATCCGCCGCCGCGGCGTCGCCGTCACGCGCGAGGCTTTCGCGGCCGCGGCCTATCTCGACTACTGCCGCTGGATCGACCCCTACGACGGCAAGGAGATCGACCTCGAGTCCGCCGTCGATCGCCTCGCCTTCCTGCGCGACCGCTTCCACGAGAACACCTCGTCGGTCTGTGTCGGCTTCTCGGCCTGGAAACGAAAGGCGGTGACGCGGTTCGTCACCGGGATCGGCGGGGCTCCGCGATTCGTGACGAGGGATGCGGCGGCTGTCGAAGCGACGCACGGCGGACACGGTCGGATCATGGTGGGGGGTCGACGCGGCTTCGCCCCGACGGGGCGCCGTGACGACGATCCGCCGGTGGTGCGCGTCGAAGACGGCTTCCTGCGCTCCGTCGGCCTGGGGGCCGCCTTCGTCACACCGGCCTCGCTCGTCTTCGATGCCGAGGGGATCTATTACGATCCCGGGCGGCGCAGCGGCTTCGAGACCCTCGCCCTCGAAACCGTGTTCGACGAGCGGCTGATCGAGCGGGCGCGCCGACTACGCGAAACGATCGTTTCGCGCGGCCTGTCGAAGTACAACGACGCCTACGACGACGGGATCGCCGTACCCGAGGGCAAGGTCCGTATCCTCGTCCCCGGTCAGGTCGAGGACGACGCGTCGGTTCAGCTGGGTTCACCGGAGGTGCGGAGCAACCTCGAACTGCTGCGTCGCGTGCGCGCCCGCTGGCCCGACGCCCATGTGATCTACAAGCCCCATCCGGATGTCCAGAAGGGCTATCGCAACGGACGCATCGCGGCGGCGGACGTGGCGAAGCTGGCCGATCAGGTGGTGACCGACGTGTCGATGTCGGCCCTGCTCGATCGCGTCGACCGGGTCGAGACCATGACCTCGCTCACCGGCTTCGAGGCGCTGCTGCGGGGACGATCCGTCACCTGCCACGGGGTGCCGTTCTATGCCGGTTGGGGCCTCACCGAGGATCTGGCCGACTGCCCCCGCCGCGTCCGCCGTCTGAGCCTCGACGAGCTGGTGGCGGTGACACTCATCCTCTATCCGCGCTACGTCGACCCGAAGACCCGTCTACCTTGCCCGGTGGAAACGATCGTCGAGCGGCTCGGCGCCATGCGCGACGACGGCGCCGGCGGCTTCGCACGTCTCGGTCGGCGTCTGCGCCACGGCTACGCCTGGACGGCTCACAACATCCTCGGACCGTCCTACCGGTTCCTCGGCGGGCTCGTCGGCCGGCGATGACCGAAGCGTCGCCGGACCCGAGAGCATTCCGCGGGACCCGCGCGTCGCCGCGTGGCGGGCATCGATCGGCTCCCGATCGGACCGCGGCTCGGCGGTCGGATGCCGATCCCGCCCCGTCGGGGCGGGCGACCCGTACCCCCACGCGCAAGACATCGGCTCGAAGCCGCCGGTTCGGATGTCGATTCGCTCGACGTCGGTTCTTCGACGAAGAGGGGGTGAGGTCGAGACAGTCATCCTGCGTTCAGACGAGTGATGTTAACATTTCCTATTGTTTCCAAACCGGCCCCAGGGCCTTCGAAAAGGACGAGCGCCGAAATTGCGAGTCGGCTTTCGCGAACGACAATCAGGGGGTTCAGCCATGAAAAACACCATTCGGTTCCTCGTGCCTCTCGGTAGCCTGTTGATCGCATCCGCGGCGATGGCTGCCGACCGCGTGGTGGCCAATTCTCAGCCCGGTGGGCCTGTGGACTATGCCAACGCCAAGCCGCTGAAACTGCCGCTCTCGAAGGTGCGTCCCGAGACGCTCGCCAAGGCTCTGACGGCGAAGCCCGTCCACATGGGGACGCCGGGAGCCAAGGAAGGGTCCAAGGGAAACGGCAAGACGAGTATCGTTCGCCTGCCGGTGAACAAGTATCTGGCCGCCGAAGAGGCGACGACGAACGACAGCGGCGTGAGCTCCCAGCAATTCGGCACCGCCTATCAGCCGTTCACGACGTCGCGCGCCGACGCCAACGGGACGATCACGTCACGCTACTATCCCTTCCGGGCGGCCGGTAAGCTGTTCTTCAACATCGGGTCGGGCAGCTACATCTGCTCGGCGGCGCTGATCGGTCGTGGCGTGGTGGTCACGGCGGCGCATTGCGTCACCGAATTCGGTGCGGGGTCCTCCGGTTGGTACTCCAACTTCGTCTTCGCCCCGTCCTACCGTCTCGGGATCGCGCCCTATCGCAACTGGTCGGTCCGGCGCACCGTCGTGATGGGTTCCTATCTCGATGGAACCGCCAGCTGCGCCTCGGGCGCGTCCGGCGTCGTCTGCGAGAACGACATCGCGGTGATGGAACTGCGCGCGCAGAGCGGGCTCCTTCCGGGGACCAACACCGGCTGGTTCGGCTACGCGTGGAACGGCTACGGCTATACCGGCTCCGGCATCGCCGACAACAACCTCACCCACATCCCCCAGCTCGGCTATCCCGCCGGGCTCGACGACGGCGAGATGATGGAACGCACCGACAGCTACGGCTACACCTCGGCGTCGATGGCCTACAACACGGTCATCGGTTCGCAGATGGGCGGCGGCTCGAGCGGCGGTCCGTGGGTGTTGAACCTCGGCAACCGGCCGGCCGTCACCGGCTTGGACGGAACCGAAGGAACGGGTGCGGGCAGCAATCTGGTGGTCGGGACCACCAGTTGGGGCTACACCGACGAGACCGTTCGCCAGCAGGGCGCCTCGGCGTTCCGAGGTTCCAACATCGTCCCGATGGTGGACAACATCTGCACCAACGCCGCGTCGGCGAGCGTCTGCAACTGATCCGTTCGCCGCACGCGGCGAACATCGAGTGCGGCGGGGGGAACTCCCCCGCCGTTCGTTCCCGTAGCGAACGGGTCGCCCATCTCGTGGAGCGAGGCCCGAGGATGGGGATGTCTTCGTTGCGGTGCGAGGTCGTGACATGAAGAGAATCGCCTCCCCGGACCGGCGTGCGGTCGTCAGGTCGCTCGCCGCCATGGTTCTCGCGACGATCGCCGCGCCGGCGCACGGAGAGGGAGTCGTCGCCCACGAGACCCCGCAGGGCGATCGACCACCGCCGCCGCCGAGAGGTGGGCGATCGGTGATGCCGCTCTACGACGGCCCCCCGGTGCCTCCTCCCTTCGCGCAACGCCCTCCGAAGAAGCGGGGTCCCAAGAAGCGCCGCCGTCACCTCGAACCGAAAGGCAGCGTGCCGGGAAACCCCGGTCGGTAGAGCAGGTTCCCGACGAACGGTTCCGGCCGGATGCGTGCCGTCGGGGCTGGCCGGCCGCATCGAGACCGGCACCACCCTCCGTATCCGCATCGAAGTCCCCTCAAAATGCCACGAAGGCCGCGCAGCGTCCCCTTCGTGCGGCGTTTCCCACCATTTCCGCGACGCCCGACGTTTCAACGGAGTTCCCGTCGTGTTCCGTAGCCATCCTCGACTCGGCATCGTCGCACTGGCGTCGTTCGCCGCGCTCGCCTTCACGATTCGATCGCAGCCGGCATCGGCGGCGGCCCCTCGATGCAGCTCCGAGGAGCGGGCGGAGCTGCTCGCGCCCTCCACTCCGGAGCGGCCCCTGGTCAGCCTGTCGTGCAGCATCCAGCTCGATCGGAACGATGTCGTCACGCGGCAGATCATCGTCGAAGGAAAGTCCGCCGACGGCATGCGTGTCGATTGCAACGGCGCACTGATCGACGGTGAGGCGAATACGGTGAACAAGAATCGCTACACGGTCTTCATCCGGTCCTTGGGCGAAACCGAACCGGAGATGACGAACAATCGTCCGGCCGGTATAGAATTTCACAACTGCCGGATTCGGGGCTCCATCCGGATACAAGGGTTGCGGATGACCCGGGGGGCGAACGGTTCTTGGCAGTCGTCCCGCAGTCTCGGACACACCGCACGGGCACAGGCCGCGGCTCCGACGCGGATCGTCTTCGACGGGCTCGACATCGTGACCAACCACAACTCCGCCATCTACGTCGCGTTCGGCGTCACACATGTCCAGATCCGCAATTCGAAGATCTCCGGCGCCATCGGCTATCCCGCCATCTACCTCGATGCGGAGTCCGGTTCGAACATCATCGAGAACAACCTCATCGCGGCAAGGGTCGCCAATCGTGAGCAGATCGCCATCGACGGCTCGGCGAGCAACATCATACGCAACAACGTGTTCTCGAACATTCGCGCCGGCGGGATCTTCCTCTATCGCAACTGCGGTGAGCGCGGCATCGTCCGGCATCAGAAACCGGAACACAACATCATCCAGGGGAACGAATTCTTCGACGGCGTAGAGCGCAAGAACGTGCCGCTGATCTGGGTCGGATCACGAAACGGCAAGCGGTCCTTCTGCGCCGAAGACGCCGGGCTTCCCTTCGGATCGAGCGTCGACGACGGCGATTTCGCCGACGAGAACCGTATCGAGAAGAACATCGTGGTCACGCGCGGATCACCCGAGTTCATCCGGGATGCGGGCCGCCGCAACCTCGTCGTCGGCAACATGGTGCGCATGCGATGATCCTGCCGAGCGCCCTCATCGCCCGCTCACGACGGTGCCTCCATGGTGGCGAGAACCGTCACGGCCGCCAGGAATTCGTTGCACGTGTGCGACACTCCGCCGAAACGGTCGCCTCATCGTCGTCGATACCGACCTTCGCGGGGTGGCGACGAGAACCCGTATCGAATAGGTTGGCCGCGGCGCGAAAATTGCTTCGACCGACGCGCGGGTACGGCAGTCCCTTCAACTCTGCGTTTCAATATTTCAGGTCATGAAAGGTGCTTCTCGGATGATCCATGAAGAAGCAGGAGCTGCCGCAGATCACTCGGCCGAAAAGAAGGTACTTCGCATCGCATTGATCGTGCCCTGGATCACGAAGAGCCGGGGCGGGACCGAGAATGTCGGCCACATGATGGCGAATGCGCTGGCGTCTCGCGGTCACGATGTCCATATCTTCACCTTCGACGACCAACAGCTGCCGTCTCGCTGGCCGTTGCACGAGACGGTCGAACTCCACTGGCTGCCGGAGGCGGAGACGCCTTCCGCCGACAGTATCGTCCTGTTCTCCATCGCCGAGATCTGCCCGGATCTGATCATCGGGCTGCACATGAACCGAACGCTGCTTCGCTACACGCTGCTCGCGCAGCGGATGAGCGTTCCGATCATCTTGTCCGAACATATCGACCCGCGGTTTCCTCGCCGGCTCGGCGTCTTCACCGAGCAGGAACGGAACGTCGCCTTCGAGGGAGCGACGAAGGTGCATCTGCTCACGACGTCCTTCCTGGACACCGTGTTGCCGGAGCACCGGGAAAAGGTCGTGGTCATTCCCAACACGGTCACCGAGCCGACCCGGCTCTCCTCTCCGGTCGGTGACGGGGCGAACGCGGTGATCACCGTCGCCCGTCTGGTGCCGCGCAAGAACATCGAGCGCCTGATCAAGGAGTTCGCGCAGATCGCCGGCGACTTCCCCGACTGGACGCTCAGAATCCTCGGCGACGGCCCCTTGACGACCAAACTGCAGGACTGCGCCAAGGCGGCCGGTGTCGCACGTCAGGTCGAGTTCCTCGGGCACTCGGACGAGCCCTACGAACACCTCGCCGCGGCTCGGCTGTTCGTCCTGCCGTCGCTGTTCGAGGGCTTCCCGATGTCCAGTCTGGAAGCCATGGCCCACGGCATACCGCTCGTCGGATACGCCACCTGCAACGGCATCAACGAGCAGATCGTCGACGGCGAGAACGGCCTTCTCGTCGCCGATTCGCTCGACTTCGGCGGGTTGGGGAAGGCGATGGCGAAGATCATGGGGTCCGCGGAACTTCGCGGGAAGATGGGCGAGGCCTCGCGCGCGCGATTCCTGGCCTTCTATTCGAACGACGTCATCGGCGACCTGTGGGAGAAGATGGCTCTCGCGGCTCATGCGGCCGGGATCGGGTTCCCCGAACAGTCACAGATTTCGGCGGTGCGCGCCGACCTCGCCGCTCGAATGAATTCCACCGGCTGATCCGATCGTGCCGAACGATCGAAAACTCCGCCGAAAATCGATTGCATGCCCGTCGAGGACTCGATGACCAAGATCGACCACCAGACCGCGCTCGAGAAGTTCGACGACTACATCAGGCTCCGTCAGTCGCTGCCGAAGCATGATGCCGATCGCGACATTCGCAACTGGGTTCTCGAGAACCGCTACGCTCAGTGGGGCATCGGCTACATCGAAGCCAATCTGAGAAGTCGATACGCCTCCGAGATGCCGCGCCTGTTCCCCAACGCGGTCAGTTTCGAAGATGCGAGTTTCGGCCGGTCCGGCATGTACCTCGTCTCCGGACATGTAGATCGCAACGCCAAGGTCAGCCATCCCGGCGCGGTGCGCTCATTCATGTCGCTCGAGTTCGGAGACAACCTGCTCTTTTTCGAACAGTCCTTCATCGCGACCTCACACAGCTGGTCCGAGGCCCTCAAGAAGGACGGGCCGCGGCGGCCGTGTCTGGGGTTCGTCTATGACGACATCGCACATTACTACATGACGGACTATCCGAACCGCCTCAACAACCGCCTCAACAGCGCCGACGAACCCGGCGAAGAGGAACTCGAGCGCGCGCGGCGCGCCATCGCGCGGATCGTCACGGAAAAGATTTCGAAGTACAATTCCCAGCCGATCTATCGGCCGACCTTCTCCTATAAATATACGCGGCGCGTGTTGGTGTGCGATCAGGCGTTCGCCGATGCTTCGACCGTCTTCGGTCGACTGACCGAAAGAAGTTTCGAGAAGATGCTGCTGGCGGCGATCAGGGAGAACCCCGACGCCCAGATCATCGTCAAGACGCACCCCGACACCTTCTGGGAGAAGGGAAAGCGCGTCGGTTACTACAACCATCTCGTGAGCGCCGGACGCATCCTGATCCTGCGTGAACCGATCAATCCGTACTCGCTGTTCGAATGCGTCGACACGGTCTACGTCGGCTCGTCGCAGATGGGTCTGGAAGCCCTGTTCGCGGGGAAGAAGGTCGTCGTCTTCGGCGCGCCGTTCTACGCCGGCTGGGGCCTCACCGACGACCGTCAGGCCATTCCGCATCGCCACCGCAAGCGAAGCCTCGAGGACATCTTCTACTACTTCTACATCTGGTACACGATCTATCATGTCCCGGACCACCCGGTTCCCAGCCAACTGGAAGATGTGTTGGATCACGTCGTCGCCAACCGCCCCCACCGTGAGATCCCCGAGTTCACGGAGCCTCTGGAGGCTCCGGTCGTCTCGGTCATCCTGCCGGTCTACGGAGTCGAGAAGCACATCGACGAGTGTCTCCATTCGATCCGTCGGCAGAGCCTCCGGAACATCGAGATCATCACGATCAACGACGCGAGCCCGGATCGCAGCCAGGAGATCATCGACCGCCATGCGGCGGGGGACGCCAGAATCCGCCCGATCGTTCTCGCCGAAAACGTCGGACAGGGCTTCGCCCGCAATCGAGGCATCGACCTGGCGCGCGGCACCTACATCCAGTTCCTCGACTCGGACGACTACCTGGCCTCCGAATACCACCTCGAGAACGTCGTCGCCGCGGCGATCAGCGACGAGGCCGACATGGTGCGCGGCCGCAAGGCGTTCGAACAGGTCGAGAATGCCGCCGGCAAGGTCACGGGCAAACGTAGCGACTGGTGCGAAGTGTATTTCGAAGACCCGTTCCACGGGGCGACTCTCGCCTCTCATCCGGAGGTGATCAAAGGACGACATTTCTGGAACTGGCTCTATCGCCGGGACTTCTTGAACGACAACGACATCCGCTTCCTGACGACGCAGTGGGAGGAGAAGCCTTTCCTGTTGAAGGCGCTGATGCGCGCGCGGTCGATCTCCAGCATCGACAGCGCCGGGTTCGTCTATCGCGTGCGGACGGACTCGACCACCCGACGCCCGAAGACCCTCGCCGACTGCGAGAACCAGGTCAGCAACTACGAATCCCTGGTGGAGATGCTGGAGGCCGAGAACGCGTTCACGCCGGAGTCGCCGCTTCACAGCGTCGCCGTCCATCTCGTGGGGCAATTCCTGCACTACATGATCTTCGGCTTCGTCCGCGACACGACCCTGGCGAACGGCGGCGAAAAGGCGGAAGCGGAGCTGTTCGACCGCCTGTCGGCGCTGTTGCGTCGGACGAACATCGATCCGTCGGATTTCTCCTACGAAGTGAAGGTCTTCTCGCTGCCGCACATCGCGTCCAATGCCTATCCGCTGATCTATGCCGGCCTCGTGGCCGGAAAATACGATCTCGTCAGGACCGCGATCGCGCGTGATCAGGTCGAGCAGGAGAAGCTGATCGCGGAGCTCCTCGAGGTCCCCGCCGACCGCCGACACCACGATCTGCAGGTCGCGCTCGGCATGTATGCGCGCAATACCCAGGTGAAGACGGCCGAGATCCCTTCCGACCCGTCGAAGCCGGCGACGAAGAAACCGCGGCTCCTGATCCACATCGGTTCGACGAAGACCGGCTCGACCTTCATCCAGCACTACCTCGAACACAATCGCGCCGAGCTGTTGCGTCGTGGGGTCTACGTTCCCGAACGCGGCCTGTTCTGGCAGCCGACGCGACCGCACAAGCAGGCCGGTCACGCCCATCTGGTCCCCCTCGCCAAGCAGCGGAAGGACTCGGTGAAGAAGCACGTCGACGCCACGATCGAACTGCTCGGCGGACGGGTCCACACGGTCATCCTGACCAGCGAAGCCTACTTCCTGAACCAGAATTCGATCGAAATCGCGCGGCAGTTCGCCGATTACGACGTTCGCATGGTCTGCTATCTGCGGCGCCAGGACGACTGGGCGAATTCGCAGTACGGGGAGTTCGTCGCCGGCGGGGCGGTGGGACGTGTCGACGTGCCGATCTCGGCATGGTTGAACCAGGATGTCACCGAGAACCGGATGAACTACCTGTCGACCATCCAGTTGTGGGCATCGGTGATCGGCAAGGAGAACCTGCTGATCGGCATCTACGAGAAGGGCCGGCGTGCGGCGAGTGACATCGTCGGCGATTTCCTGGATCTGACCGGTCTCACCGATTGCGCCGGCCTACCGACACCGAAGTCGGTGTTCGAGAACCGCTTCCCCTTCGGCAACGAACACGTCAGCTTGATCCAGAGGCTGAACCGGCGTCACTGGCCCGACCGTGATCGCTATTTCGACTTCATCGAGGAAGCCGGCCGGCGCGTCACCGAAATCCGTCGCGCGAAGGGCAAACGACCGCCGGTTCTCGATCTGCTGAGCCGCGACGAACGCGAGGCGATCCTCGAGAAGTACGCGGCGGGCAACCGGATCATCGCGAAGGACTTCCTCGGCATCGAATCCGGCGAACTGTTCTCGTCGGAGATCCGCGAGAGGGACCCGCACGTCGCGGAGGGCGTCGACGTCGACGAGTTCGACGCGATCATGCAGGCCTTCGATCGGTGGGGCCGACAGCCGAAGAAGAAGGTCCCGGCGAAACCCGCGCCGGGGAAAAAGCCCGTGAAGCGAGCGCCACCGAAGGTACGCGAGGAGTCCGGCCAGATCGATGTGCGGAAAGCTCTTCTCTACAAGACCTTCCTGGGCTTCGCGCGACTCAAGCTGAACCCGTCGAAACTGGCGAAGCTGGAGCGCGATCCGGATCGCTTCTTCTACGACAGCAAGAACGGGCTGATTCGGTTGGTCGGTCGCCTGATCGGCTGGGAGCGACGGATCCGCGGCACCTCGCACGTCTGACACCGGCTCGTGAAATTCGGGCTCGTCCGAATTTCACGAGGGTAGCGGCCCGACGGCCGACGTGCGCCCGCTCGGCGCCGCGTGAGCGACGACGTCTCCGGCAGCCCCCGAAGGGGCTCCGCTCGGAGGCACGAACATTCGCATCCGGGCACACCATCGGTCCTTTTCGATGCCCGATGGTCGCTGATGGATCCGATCACGGGGCCGCTGTTTTCGTGGCCACCGGCGGCGACAGGAAGAGACGCAACCGCTTGTCCGCATCGAGCGCGAAATCGATCAGGTACAACGACCGCCGGGTCTGGTCGGCGACGGCGTCGGACGGTCGGGGGCGGTAGCCGACGAGGAAACCGTCGATGCCGATCCGGACGACCGAACCATCCTCCTCGCCGTGCCGGCCGGTTCTCGGATCGACGCGGTAGAAGTTCGGCGTCCCGGTGACCGCCTCCGGCAGACCGGTGAAGCGCAGCATCATCATCACCATCGGCGGCGTTTCGGAGGTGCCCTGGTCTTCGTCCGGCTCGACGAGGATTTCGGCGGTCAGAGGTTCGCCGGTCAGAACCAGCCGGCCGATCCAGGAAACGGTTCCGCCACGCGACTGAGGCGTCCAGGTCACGCGTCCGGCGGCGCCCTTCTCGATCGGTCCGCGGGCGTCGTTCCACAGGAAGGCGCCGGTGACCCCCTCCTCCGTCGGGGCCGTCAGGCGGGACACGACCTGGTTCCAACCATCGGGCACATCCGAGCCGGCGCTCTCCAGGTTCTTGAGGGTCGCCTCGGACGCCGCCTTCTCACCGCTGAGTATACGGCGCAGATCGGACCCGAAATCGGTGAGCCGCAGGACGGCGAGTACGACGAGCGCCGCGACCAGCAGAGCGGCGCGGGCGAGGTTGCGCCGGCCCGACCCCTTGGGTTCGCCGGATACGTCCTCGCGCGCCGCGGGTTCGTGGTCCGCGGCCTCGGCGAAGAGGTCGGCGCCCTCCTCCTCCTCCTCCGGCTCGGCGGCCGGCGCCGGTCCCGGCCTCCCCGAGGGGTGCTCCGCCGCCGCCGCAGGGGCGGTGCGGGGCGCATCTACCGGACGCTCGGGTGCGGGCGGGGCGGCGGCGGGGGCCACCGGAGGCGGTGCGCCCCGCGGCGCTTCGCGGCCAGTGGGGGGCGGAGCGACGGGGGGCGGAGCTGCTGGACGTGAGGCGGGTTGCGGCGAAGCCCGGGGGGCAGCCGGCGCCGGAGGGGCGACGGGCGGCCGTGACGCAGGTGCGGCCGGCAGCGGAGCCCGAGGGGCGGCCGGAGGGGCGCGCGGCGCTTCCGGCGGCGGAGGCGGGACCGCAGCGGTCGGCCTCGCCGGCGGTGGCGCGGGCGATCTCACCGGCGGCGGAGGCGGCGATGGCAGTGTGGTCGGTTTCACCGGCGGAGGCGCAGGTGGAAGAGGAGCCGCTGGCCGAGGCGCGGGCGGCGGTTCGCTCGGGCCGATCGGTGTCGGCCCGCCGAGGGTTCGCCTCACGATCTCGGCAGGATCGGGCGCCCCGGGCCGCCCGACCCGGTAGTGTTCCTCGATCGCTTCGATGACCAGATCCAGTTCGAGGCGCTGCCGCGCTCTCTCGGCGTCGGTGAGATCGGCGCTTTCCGTTAGGAAACGCTCGAGGGTTCGGCGCGACAATTGGTAGACGCCACCGCGCGCCGCCGCATCGCCGCTCGCGCGCGCTTCGATCGCTCGCACCAGGATCGTCGCCAGATTGCTCACGGACATGGACGCACGAAAGCCCTGTATCGTGTCTGCAACACCCTGATCGGTCGGAGGCGAGGCGGGTGAGCGAGAGCGAGTTCGACGTTGCGGGGAGGGTACATGGTTGCTAACAGAGAATGGAACTCAGTCCAGGAGCACCTTGTGGATAAGTGGTCCGCGGTTCCCCTCGTCCTCGCCGTGTCCGTGTTGGCGGGGTGCTCGTCGATGCCGACCACCGGTCCCACGGCCGGTCAGATCGAATCGGCGCGCAAGAGTGAGACGCTCCCCGAAGGACTGGAACTCGTCGAAGTCACCCCGGTGATCACCGCCAAGCTCGAGAAGCGGCGCGAGCCGCCGCTGTCGGGCCGGTTCGACAACCGCAGACCGAGCCCGAGGCTCGTGGTCGGGGTCGGCGACACGCTCGCCATCACCATCTTCGAGGCGGGATCGGGCGGTCTCTTCTCCACCTCCGCCGGCCAGCTCGGTGGCGGCACCAAGAGTGCGACGCTGCCGCCGCAGCCGATCGGACCGGACGGCCACATCACGGTGCCATACGCCGGGCGGATCTCCGTCGTCGGCCGCTCGCCCGATCAGATCGAACAGGCCATCGTCGCCAAACTGCGCGACAAGGCGATCGAACCGCAGGTCGTCGCGACCGTGCAGTCGGCACGCTCCAGTCTGGTCACGGTCGACGGCGAGGTCGGCGCGGCCGGGCGCGTGCCGCTGTCGCCGAAGGGCGACCACCTGATGGACGTGATCGCCACCGCCGGCGGCACCAAGGGCCGGGCCAACGACCTCTTCGTCCGTCTCACCCGCGGTGGCAACACCGGCATGGTGCCGCTGCGCACGATCCTCGAGGACCCGGCGCAGAACATCTGGGCCTGGCCGGGCGATCAGGTCTTCGTCTATCGCGAGCCGCAGACCTTCACCGCCTACGGTGCCACCGGGCGATCGGGAACCTTCCCGTTCGAATTCGGCCGCATGAGCCTCGCCGACGCGCTCGGCGTCGCCGCCGGTCTGAACGACAACCGGGCGGAGCCGGCCGGCGTGTTCCTGTTCCGGCGTGAAGCGGCGGCTGTCGTCTGCGACATCAAGGACGAGAAGCCCTGCGCCGAACCGAACGTTCGCCGCAGCGTCGTCTATCAGATCAATCTTCGCGACCCGGCGGGAATCGCGCTCGCCCAGCGCGTGCCGATCCACAACAAGGATCTGGTCTACGTCGCCAATGCGGAAGGCGCGGAGCTGGCCAAGGTGCTCCGTCTGTTCGCCGAGATGTCCAGCGCGGCCAACTCGCTGACCAGCGCGGAAACGCGCATCCAGAACAACTGGTGACCGTCGCCACGATTTCGACGCCGTCTCGACAGAATTCGACTACCGAAGGCAGGCTATCGTAGCGTCGCTAGGCGGGAGAGGGATTTCCTCGGCGATGTTGGATTTCGGGTCCCTGACGTTGGGCGACGTGAGAAGGGGCACGCTCGTCCAGAGCCGGATCATCGGCGCGCTGGTGATGCGCGAGATGCGGACGCGTTTCGGCGACCGCCACCTCGGCTATGCCTGGGCACTGATCGAGCCCCTCGTCCAGGTCGGCATCCTGGTCACGATCTTCTCGCTGCTCGGCCGACGTCCGCCGCTCGGCACCGAGTTCGAGACGTTCTTCCTGAACGGCTACGTGCCCTACGCCTTCTTCTCGCAGATCTCGAACCGTTCGGCCCAGGCGATCACCGCCAACCGGGCGCTGACGATGTTCCCGCCGGTCCGCAACATGGACACGGTGTGGGCGCGGATCATGTTGGAGACGGCGACCGGACTGACGTCGTTCGCCCTCATCGTCGTGGTCTTCAGCTATCTCGGCATCTCGGTGATGCCGCACGACATCGTGAGCTACTATTTCGGCTTTCTCAGCGTCATCTGCCTCGGGGCGGGCTTCGGTATTCTCAATGCGGCGATGTCGCCGCTCTTCGGCTGGTGGATGGTCACCTTCGGTTGGTTCACCCGATTCCAGTATTTCTTCTGCGGCATCTTCTTCGTCGCCGACAATCTGCCGCCGGGAGCGCGTCGCTATCTGGAATGGAATCCCGTCACCCACTGCATCATCTGGATCCGAGAGGGCTTCTACCCCGGCTACGACAGTGCGATCCTCGACAAGTCCTATCCCTTCGCGGTCGCGGTGACGCTGGCGGTCATCGGCCTCACCGTCGAGCGGGTGTTCCGGCGTCAAGTGGATGCGCTATGATCCGCTTCGAGAACGTCTCCAAGCGCTTCAAGGTCAAGTCGGGGGCCAAGGTGATCCTCGACCAGGCGTCCTTCGAGATTCCGCGAGGCAAGAGCCTCGGCGTTCTCGGCGTGAACGGCGCCGGCAAGTCGACGTTCCTGCGGATGATCGCCGGCAACGAGTTGCCCGATCGTGGTCGCGTGGTGCGCGAAGATGTCTCGATTTCCTGGCCGCTCGGCTTCGCCGACACGTTCCACGGGTCGTTGACCGGCCGACAGAACCTGAAGTTCGCCTGCCGGGTCTATCGCAAGAACGTCGACGCGGTGACGCGTTACGTCGAGGACTTCGCCGAACTCGGCCCCCACATCGACATGCCGGTGAAGACCTATTCTTCCGGCATGAAGGCGCGTCTGGCATTCGGCCTGTCGATGGCGTTCAATTTCGACATCTATCTGGTCGACGAGATCACCGCGGTGGGCGACGCCAATTTCAAGGCCAAGTCGAACCGCGTGTTCACCGAAAAGCTAGCAAGTTCGGACATCATCATGGTATCTCACAGCATGCCCACCCTGCGGCGGTACTGCACGGCGGGCTGCGTTCTGAACCGGGGTGACATCCGCTTCTACGACACGATCGGCGAGGCGATATCCGCCTACGAGGATCTGACGAAGGACAAGGCATGACCGTGCCGCAGAAGGTCGCCGAACCGAAGCCGAATGCGGCTGCGCCCGAGGGCGGGCCGAAGGCGGTCGCACCGGCGCCGAAGGCGGTCGCGCCGGCACCGAAGGCGGTCGCGCCGGCACCGAAGCCGCGCGTCGTCGTCCCCCTCGGCAAGCCCGGCGGCTCCCCCGAGAAACCGAAGAAGGGATTGGTGGCGCAGATCACGCGCCATTGGGTGCGCGTCTCGGCGCTCCTGCTCATCGGTCTGCCGACGCTCGTCGTGACGCTCTATCTCGGTCTGTGGGCTTCGGATCGCTTCGCGGTCGAAGTGAAGTTCGCCGTGCGAGGTCAGGAGACCCCGGCGATCGACGCGCTCGGGGTGTTCGGACTGGGCGGTGGCGGCAGCAGCATGGTCGGCGACAGCTACATCCTCGTCGACTACGTCCGCAGCCGTACCCTCTGGGACGAGATCACCAAGACGCTGAACCTCGACAAGATGTACTCCATGCCGTCGGTCGACTGGTTCTCCAGGCTCGACGCCACGCTGCCGATCGAGCGGAAGATCGAATACTGGCGGAAGATGACGCAGGTTTCCTACGAACCGGCGACCGGCATCATCCGCGTCGAGGTCACCGCCTACGACAAGGATCAGGCGGTGAAGATCTCGGAGGCGGTGACGTCTTCGGCCGAAGCGCTCATCAACCGCCTGTCGACGGAATCGCGCCGCGACGCCCTCAAGGCGGCGACGTCGGAAGTGGAACGGGCGGAACAGCGTCAGCGGGTTCTGCGCACCGCCACCCGCAAGTTCCGCGAACGCGAGCAGATCTCCGATCCGGTGCGCCGTGCCGGTTTCCAGCAGGAGATGATCGAGAAGACCCGCGCCGAACTGACCGCCATCGACACCGAACTCCGGACGGCCCGCGCCTTCATGAAGGAGGACGCGCCCTCGATCGTGGTGCTGAAGAACAAGCGCTCCGCGCTGACCAAGCAGATCGAGACGCTGCAGAAGGAGGTCGGCGGCGATACGGAAGCGTCCGGCGGCGAACCGCGCAACACGCGGACCATCGCGACGATGCTGTCCAACTTCGAAGAGATCGAAGCCGAGCGGCACTTCGCCGAGAAGGCCTACCTCACCTCGCTGGCGTCGCTCGAGCGTGCCCGGCTGGAGGCCGACCGCAAGCAGCGCTATCTCGCCATCTTCGAAAAAGCCGAAGTGCCCGACGAGGCGCTCTATCCGGCGCGCCTGCGCGGCATCGCCGTCACCGCGGTCTCGTGCACCCTGATCTGGGGCCTCTTCGTCCTCCTGGCCTTCGGCGTTCGCGAACACGTCTGACGCGGGGCCGGCCGATCGGCCCCGTTCGGACCCGCCTCCTCTCACTGACCTCCACGACAGGCTCCGCGCCCTCCGACGCGGGGGGATCGGCCGCAGCCGTGCGTCGGCGCGCGATGCGGCGAGCCGTCTCGACGATCTCTTGCGGAACGGGTTCGAAAGGTTTCGAGAATCGGCCTAGTGTCGTTGCCGTGGAATCGCCCGACGAATCTCTCGGCTTGTCGCCGGAGCATCCGGGCGGATCAGGAGGCATCCATGCAGTTCCATCCCGCGACCCTGGCCGAACCCTGGTGGAAGCGTGGTATCGTCTATCAGGTCTATCCCTGGTCGCTGCAGGACACCAACGGCGACGGGGTCGGCGACATCGCCGGCATCCGCGCCCGGCTCGATCATTTCGAGAGCCTCGGTATCGACGGACTGTGGCTGACGCCGGTCTTCGTCTCGCCGATGAAGGACTTCGGCTACGACGTCGCCGACTACTGCGACGTCGATCCGATCTTCGGCTCGCTCGCCGATCTCGATGCACTGATCGCCGATCTGCATGCGCGCGACATGAAGATCCTGCTCGACTTCGTGCCCAATCACACCTCCGACCAGCATCCCTGGTTCCTGGAGAGCCGGTCGAGCCGCGACAATCCCAAGTCCGACTGGTACATGTGGCACGACGCGGCGCCGGACGGCGGCCCGCCCAACAACTGGCGCTCGATGTTCGGCGGCGGCGGTTGGAAATGGTGCGAAGAACGCGGCCAATACTACTATCACGCCTTCCTCGCCGAGCAGCCCGATCTCAACTGGCGCAATCCGGACGTCGTCGCGGCGATGCACGAGGTGCTGCGCTTCTGGCTGAAGCGCGGCGTCGACGGCTTCCGCATCGACGTCATCTGGCAC
>CALMYM010000334.1 GCA_937873675.1 uncultured Alphaproteobacteria bacterium
CGGAGAGCTGTTGGGCGAGCATCGCCCCGAGGATCGCCTGATGGGCGGCGATCAGCGCTTCGATGTCCTCCGGCGAGCCCTTGCCGATCTCGCGCAGGCCCCGCAGCCGGTCCGGCGTCGAGCGCCGCCGGATGCCGTGGCGGATGGACAGCTAGCGGGCGGCGGTGAAGATCGGCATCAACCCGTTCTTCTTGATGTCGATGCGCCCCTTCTCGTCGGTCCTCAGGCCGCCGAACAGGGTGAAGGGCGCGCGCCCCTCGCCGGCGTGCATGGTCAGGAGCTTGATGAAGTCGGGGGCGCGTGCGCCGACCTCGTAGGCGTGGTTCCAGATCGTCTCGCCGAGCGCGGCGTCGCCGTGCACCGGGATGCCGTCGTAGAAGATGTCGACGTTGAGCAGGTCTTCCGGCTTCTGCCGCCGCACCCAGCCGTCGATCTGGGCGAGCCAGGCGGCAAGCGACATCCGCCACAGCGCGTTCTTGGCCATCACTCCGCCCTTGCACAGGGGGATGCCGACCTCGTCGAGGATCGCCGACATGTGGGTGGCCATCGCCTCGAACCACTGGTCCTCGGCGCCGCCCGCCTCGCCGCGTTCATAGACGATGGCGTTGTCCTGATCGGCGGCGAGCAGGCTCTCGCCACGCCCGCCCGAGCCCAGCACCAGGACGCAATAGGGAACCGGAGGGGCGCCCTTGCCCTCTTCCGCCATGCGCGCTTCCGCCATCTGCGCCGCCCGGCGGGTCATGACGCAGATCTCCGAGCTGATCACCTCGGCGATGATGCGCGGCTCGACGTCCTCCTCGAGCAGCGAGTCGGCCATCAGCGGCAGCTTCGCCCAGGCCCGTCCGAGGGCCGCGACGTTGGCGGCGTTGTCGATCTCGTCGCCGAGTGCGATCGCCGCGCTCGCCCGCTGGCGCAGCAGGTTGCGCGGTGTGAGGGCGCCGATCACCTTGCCGTGGGCGTCGCGCACCCCGAGGTGGCGCAGCCCCAGCCGGTCGAGCCGGCCGATGGCGCGGTAGACGAAGGCGCTCTCCGACACGGTCTGCAGCGGCGTCGTGGCGATCGCGCCGAGCCGCTCCTGGAGCGCCGCCGCCCCCTTCTCGTGCAACCGCTTGAGCACGTCGCGCTCTGTGAGGATGCCGAGTTCGCCGCTGTCGGCCTCGACGAAGACCGAGCTGATCTTCTTCTCGGCGAGAACGGCGATCGCCGCGGCGAGCGTGTCGTTCGACGACGCGGTGATCGGCGGCGAACTCATCACGTCCCGCACCCGGTGGCGGTAGGGATAGCTGTCGATCTTGGCCAGCGTCGACGTCTGATCGTCGCCCCCGGTCGTCTCGACGACCATCAGCCCGCCGGTGCCGCGCGCCTCCATCTCGGTGATCTTGCGACAGGCGGCACTGGCCTCGGCGAAGGTGCGGATACCGCGCTGACGCAGGAGCGGCACCAGCGCCGCGAAGACCCCGGCGGTCGCCATGGCGTCGCCGATGGCGGTGTGGCGACCGGGATTGGTGATCGACAGCCAGGCGCAAAGGCCGTCGAGATCGTAATGGGCGAGGGTCGGCGAGACGACGCGGGCGAGCCAGCGCACGTCGAGAAAGCGCGGCGACCGCCACGGCTTGTCGATCAGCCCGTACTCCCGCTTCAACATGGCGAGGTCGAAGGAGAGGGTGTGACCGATGAGCACCGACCGGCCGAGATAGGCGGAAAACCGCGGTTCGACCTCGGCGAAGCGTGGCGCGGTGGCGACGTCGGCATCGGCGATGCCGTGGACCCGGGTGGTCTCCGGCGGGATCGGGATCCCCGGCTTGACCAGCGTGTCGAAGCGGTCGCCGACGTCGACCTCGGTTCCGTGGACGCGCACCGCGCCGATCTGGACGATCCGCGCCGACTTCGCGTCGAGCCCGGTGGTCTCGGTGTCGAGGACGACGGCGTCGAGCGCGGTCAACGGAGTCGAATAGGCGTTGGAGACCATGCGGAACCTCGCCGATCGGACGAAGAAGAGCGCGAGATGTGAATCGTTCGAAAATTCACAGGGACCCGCGAAGTGTCCCGGAACCCGAGTTCACGGTCAATCTTGCGTCGCAATGAGGACCGCCGGGGGCGCGGTCGCCACGAAGCCGTGCGGCGAGAAAAAAACCTTCTCGAGCATATGCATGCCGCATAGCGAAAAGAATAGTGCATTGCGATAACGGTGTACTTCGCCACATATTGGGCTAAAGTATGATTGGTCTTTCGTCGAACGGCTGTCTAGCGTGTCCGTGGGGAGGTGTCGAACCGGACCACGCTCTGAAGAGCCCGGGATCGCGCGTTCTCCGCCTGAACAAGCCAAAACAATGACTCCAGGCGAGGAAACGAAATGTCTCGAGATGCAGCCCGCCACTGGCAGAGAACCAGTGGCCTGATGTGGACGATGCTGGGACTCTGGTTGTTCTTCAGCTTCGTGATCCACTTCTTCGTCAATTCGCTGAACTCCATCGTGATCGCCGGCTTCCCGCTCGGCTTCTACATGGCGGCTCAAGGTTCGCTCGCGGCCTTCGTCGTGATGCTGTTCGTCTTCGCCAAGAAGCAGGACACCATCGATCGCGAAGAAGGCGTGGCCGAAGAAGATTGAGGAGGGTGAGATCATGGCGGAAGCCAAGTCCGGCGGAGATTTCATCTCCAATCTCGGCAAGATCTACACCTATTACACGGGTGGGTTCTTCGCCTTCGTGGTGTTCCTGGGGATCCTGGAACAGCTCGGTGTTCCCAACAAGTTCATCGGTTACGGCTTCGTCTTCCTGACGATCGCCGTCTACGCGTTGATCGGCGTGCTGTCGCGCACCTCCGAGGTCGGTGAGTACTACGTCGCCGGTCGAAAGGTGCCGGCGTTCTACAACGGCATGGCGACGGGTGCGGACTGGATGTCCGGCGCCTCCTTCGTCGGTATGGCCGGCACGCTCTTCCTGCTCGGTTACGACGGCCTCGCCTTCGTGCTCGGCTGGACCGGCGGCTACGTGCTGGTGGCGGTGCTGATCGCGCCGTTCCTGCGCAAGTTCGGCGCCTTCACGGTTCCCGACTTCTTCGCCGAGCGCTACGGTGGCAACACCACGCGCCTCATCGCGGTCATCGTGCTGATCTCCTGCTCCTTCACCTACGTGGTGGCGCAGATCTACGCGACCGGCCTCATCGCCTCGCGCTTCCTCGACCTCGACTTCACCGTCGCGGTCTATGCGGGTCTCCTCGGCATCCTGCTGTGCTCGATGCTCGGCGGCATGAAGGCGGTGACCTGGACGCAGGTGGCCCAGTACATCGTGCTGATCGTCGCCTACCTCCTGCCGATCGTCATCCTGTCGGCCAAGAAGTTCGGCATCCCGCTGCCGCAGCTCACCTACGGCCAAGCCCTCCAGGAGATCGCCAATCTGGAGAACAGCCTCGCCGCCAAGGGCATGGCTCCGGTGATCAAGGACGCCGCCGGCGCGGTCTCCTTCGCCAAGCCGCACATCAAGCCCTTCACCGACTACGACCCGCTGAACTACTTCGCGCTGATCCTCTGCCTGATGGTCGGCACGGCGTCGCTTCCGCACATCCTGATGCGCTACTTCACCACCCCGTCGGTGCGTGACGCGCGTTCGTCGGTGGCTTGGTCGCTGTTCTTCATCTTCCTGCTCTACTTCTCGGCCCCGGCCTACGCGGCCTTCTCCAAGCTGGAAGTCTACAGCCTGATCAACAAGGGCACGGCGCTCGCCGATCTGCCGCAGTGGATCTACACCTACGGCAAGATCGGGTTGGTGAAGGTCTGCGGCGCCAATGCGGTGGACGCACAATCGGTGATCGCCGCCTGCGGCAAGATCGCCAACCAGGGCGGTCTGCTCCGTCTGCAGGACCTGTCGATCAACACGGACGTGATCGTGCTCTCCACCCCGGAGATCGCGGGCATGCCCTATGTGATCGCCGGTCTCGTCGCCGCCGGCGGTCTCGCCGCCGCGCTGTCGACCGCCGACGGCCTGCTGCTCGCCATCGCCAACGCGCTGTCGCACGACGTCTACTACAAGATGATCAACCCCAACGCGCCGACCAAGACTCGTCTGATCGCGTCGCGGGTGCTGCTCCTCTTCGTGGCCGTCTTCGCGGCCTACGTCGCCTCGACCAAGCCCGCCGACATCCTGTCGATGGTCGCCTGGGCCTTCTCGCTGGCGGCGGCGGGTATCTTCCCGGCGCTGGTTCTCGGCGTGTGGTGGAAGCGGGCCAACACGCCCGGCGCCATCATCGGCATGCTCGCCGGCTTCGGCGCCTGCGTCTACTATCTGGTCGGAACCCGCTACTACGCGGTCTCCTTCTACGAGACGTGGAGCTGGCTGTCGGGTTCTGCTCCGGCTGCGAAGGCGAAGTTCGTCGAGCTGCAGACCGCCTGGTCTTCCGCGGCGGCCGGTGCCGCCAAGGATGCGGCCTGGGTCGCTCTCGACAAGCAGGCGCAGGCCGTGGCGAACTGGTTCGGCGTGAAGAACATCTCCGCCGCGCTGTTCGGTATGCCGATCGGCTTCCTCGGTGTCATCGTCGGCTCGCTGCTGACGCGGGCGCCGTCGCAGGAGATCCAGGACATGGTCGACGCCACCCGTCGTCCGTCCGGCGATCTGATCATGCGCGACAAGGACGCGGTTCTGCCGTCGCACTGATCGGGCACGACACGAAACGGGAAGGGCGGGTGCTTCACCCGCCCTTCTTCATCGAGAACACCCGGCCGAGAGCCGGACACGACGGGTCATCCACGTGACAGCGACCGACAGTCTCGTTACCCACTGGTACTTCCACATCCCGAATTTCCTCTTGGCCGCGGCGATCTACACCCTGATCGGGCGCTATCTCCTTTCGGTGTTCTTCGGGCTCGACAGCGACCGGGTGCTGATGCGGGTGTTCCGCAACGTGACCGATCCGATCCTGAAGGTCGTCGCCCTGGTGACGCCGAAGATCGTGCCGGGTGGTCTGGTGATCGTCTTCGCCGTCGCCTGGCTGATGGCGCTGCGGATGGCGCTGTTCCTCGCTTTCGCACTCACCGGCCTCGCGCCGCGGATCGGAGGCTGAGCCATGATCGACGCCAACGAACGTCAGGACATGATGCAACGCGACGTCCTTCTGATGGTCGTCGCCGGCCTGTCGCTGCTCAACGGCATGCATTTCTCGCCCTACTTCGATCCGGTCTTCTTCCTGTTCAAACCCTTCGCCGCGAGCTTCTTCCTCACCAGCCCGATCCTGCTGCTCTACTTCACCTCGCTGTTCATCTCGTTGATGACGGTGCTGATCGGCGGCGTTCCGGCGGCGATCTACGAACGCTCGCGCGGGCTCGAGACGTCGACGCCGAAATCGATCGGCGTCTGGCTGGCCGGCGTCGCGGTGGTCGCCGCGCCGACCCTCCTCGGCCTCGTCGGTCTGTTCTGAGGTCGCCTCCGCCGGCGCCGGGAATCTCGCCCGCGCGCCGGCGTCGCTCTCGCCGTCCGCCGATTTCGGCGCTATGCCGGGAAGACGAGCGACGGGAGGTGACGATGGCGCGGGTCGAGGTGACGATCGCCGATCGGGTGGCGGAAGTGGCGCTGGCGCGCCCGGACAAGAAGAACGCCCTGGACATGGCGATGTTCGAGGAGATCGCCGCCGCCGGCGAGGCGCTGAAGCGCGATCCGAGCGTCCGCGCCGTGGTGCTGACCGGGCAGGGCGCCGACTTCTGCGCCGGTCTCGATCTGGCGATGTTCCGCACCCTGGCGACCGACCTCGACGCCCTGACCGAGCGGCTCTTCGATCTTCCCGCCGGCGAGATCGCCAACCTCTTCCAGAAGCCCTCCTACGTCTGGCAGGAGCTCGAGATCCCGGTGATCGCGGCGCTGCGCGGCGTCGCCTTCGGCGGCGGGTTGCAGATCGCCCTCGGCGCCGACATCCGCATCGCCGCCCCGGACGTCCGGATGTCGGTGATGGAGATCCGCTGGGGTCTGGTGCCCGACATGGGCATCACCCAGGCGCTGCGCCGGCTCACCCGCATCGACGTCGCCAAGGAGCTGCTCATGACCGGCCGTGTCGTCGCGGCCGAGGAAGCCCGCGACCTCGGCCTCCTCACCCGTCTCGCCGACGACCCGCTCGCCGCCGCCCACGCGCTGGCCCGCGACATCGCCGCCCGCTCGCCCGACGCCGTCAGGCGGATGAAGGCACTGCTCGATCGCTCGTGGTTCGCGCCGCCGGCGGAGGGTCTGCGGCTCGAGGCGGCGATGCAGCACGAGGTGATCGGCAAGCCGGCCCAGCTCGAAGCCGTCGCCGCCAATCTCGCCGGCCGGCCGCCGAACTTCGACTGATCTCGATTGCGCACGAGCCCGGAGACCGGAGGTGCAGACGCACCCGGTCTTCGCCGACCTCGTCGTCTCACCCCTCCTCGACCGGGGTCGCGGCGGCCTCGCCGTGGCGGGCGTTCACCGCCAGGACGGGGGCGCGCAGGATCTCCTCCGCCGCCGTCGGGGCGTCGTCGGCGAAGGCGGCGATCAGGGCGCGATGTTCGCCCGCGGTCTCCCGCCGCGATTCCGCCGAACGCCGCCGCGCGAAATAGCGCATGGCGCCGACCCGGCCGGCGATCGTCGCATGGGCCTGCGCCAGGAAGCGATTGCCGCTCGCGGCGAACAGCGCATCGTGGAACGCCGCATCCGCCTTGGCCGCGGCGAGGGCGTCGCCGCGTTCCTCCGCCGCTTCCATCGCCGCCTCGGCCGCCCGCAGCTCGGCGAGTGTCGCCTGTCGGGCCCGCGCATGCGCCAGCCGCAGCGCTTCGATCTCCAGCATCGCCCTGAATTCGCAGAGTTCGGCGACGTCGTTCGCCGACGGGCTGAAGACGAAGCTGCCCCGTTGCGGCCGGATCTCCACCAGCCCCTGGAGCTGCAGGGCGGCGAGTGCCTCGCGCACCGGCGTCCGACTGGTACCCAGCGCCGTGGCGATGCGGTCCTCCGAGATCGGCTCGCCGAGACCCAGGTCGCCGAAGACGATCGCCTCGCGAATGCGCTCCTCCACCACCCCGGCGAGCGGCGGCCGTCGTTCACGCCCCCGCGGCCTCAAGGGAGCGCCCCGCCCAACCCTCGGCCCCGCGCCTCCACGGTCTTCGACATCACGCTTCGGCACGGTGCGACGGTCCTCGCGGTGCGGCTCGCCGCCACGCCCCGGGGCTTCGCATCGGGGCGACGGCGGTCGCTTGACAACTGAGGTACGGTATACCAGCTTGGCCGCGCCGGGAACTCCCCAGATCGAGGGGGGGGCGGGCGTGGGGCGCGGCGGGGATGACGGGCACACTGGCGGGACGGACGGCGATCGTCACCGGCGCGGCGCGCGGGATCGGACGCGCCATCGCTCGGCGCCTGGCCGCCGAGGGCGCCCGCGTCGTCGTCTGGGACGTCGCGCTCGACGGTTCGGCGGGGGGGCCCGCCGGCTTCGAGCCGCTCCGCCTCGCCGCCGTCGACGTCTCCGATGCCGATGCGGTCGTCGCGGCCTTCGAGGAGGCGCGGGCCGCCGCCGGCTCGATCGACATCCTGGTCAACAACGCCGGCATCAACGGCCCCGTCACCCCCGCCTGGGACTATCCGCTCGATGCCTGGAAGCGGGTGATGGCGGTCGATCTCGACGGTGTCTTCCACGGCTGCCGCGCCGCGATCCCGCACATGCGCGAGCGTCGATACGGCCGCATCGTCAACATCGCCTCGATCGCCGGCAAGGACGGCGTTCCCTTCATCTCCGCCTATTCCG
>CALMYM010000335.1 GCA_937873675.1 uncultured Alphaproteobacteria bacterium
CGACGCTTTCCCGGGCCGAAAAAGAGGGGCGCACCACCGGAGGGGCGGGCCGCGGCCGCCGCCCTCCCTATGGCGGGGGCGGGGAGCCTGTGCCTAGAGTGCGCGCAGCCGCATCGAGATGCGGACAACTGATCGATACGAACGAAATCTGACGTATAGGGCAGGCGACAAGAGACCGGGAGCCGAGACGACCATGACCACTTCCGAGCACATCACCGTCACTCGCGCCGGTGCCGTATCGATCGTCCGCATCGATCGGCCCGACAAGAAGAACGCGCTCACCTCGACGATGTACGAGGCGATGACCGCGGCGCTGACGGCGGGCGAGGCCGACGACGAGGTCGCCGTCCATGTGCTCCTCGGCGTGCCCGGCGCCTTCTCCGCCGGCAACGACGTCGCCGAATTCGCCGCCGCCGCCGCGACCGGCAGGCTCGGGCTGCCGGTGAACGACTTCCTGGTGGCGCTGGCGAGCCTCGAGAAGCCGCTGGTCTGCGGCGTCGACGGTCTGGCCATCGGCATCGGCACGACGGCGCTCCTCCACGCCGATCTCGTCTACGCCTCCGACCGCTCGCTCTTCCGCACGCCCTTCCTCGATCTCGGCCTCGTCCCCGAAGGCGGCTCGAGCCTGCTCGCCCCCCGCCTCATGGGCCACCCGCTCGCCTTCGAGCTGCTCTGCCTCGGCAACGGCTTCGACGCGACCCGTGCCGCCACGGTCGGCATGATCAATCGGGTGGTCTCGCCCGACGAGGTCGAGCCGGCGGCGATGGCCGGGGCGCAAGCCCTCGCCGCCAAACCGCGTCAGGCGCTCGCCGTCGCCCGCCGCCTCTTGCGCACCGGCCACGTCACCAGCCGCGAAGAGGTGCTGACCCGCATCGCCGAGGAGGCCAAGGAGTTCGCCCGCCGCCTCGCCTCCCCCGAAGCCGCCGCCGCCTTCGCCGCCTTCATGGGCAAGAAGAAGTGAGGCGCTGTCCGCCGCCTCAGCCGAGGAAGCGGAAGAACAGCTCTTCGAGGTCCTTGGCGTAGCCGGCGCCGCCGGTCGCGCGCCTCATCAGGATGTAGGGCCGATAGGTGCGGTAGATCCGCTTGACGTCGATGCCGATCGCCTTGTCGAGCACGTCGAGATCGCACACCGCGGTGTCGAGACAGCGGATGAATTCGTCGAAGGCGCCGGTCAGCAGGTCGATCTTCGGCCCGAGATTCTGCTCCTTGATGAAGACGAGGAGCGAGGCGTCGCGTTCGGCGATCAGCGCGTCGCGGGCATCGTCGCCCGGCGTCGCCTGGATGCGTCGTTGCAGGTCTTCGATCCGGTCCCACCACGGCTTCATGTCGCCGGCGAGTTGGACATAGGCCTTGTGCGCCTCGGTGTCGTCGAAGCGGTCGATCAGATCCAGCGTGTAGGTGATGCGGGCGATGTTCTGGGTGCGCGGGGCGGCGACGAAGTGCTCCCATGCTCCCCAGGCCCAACCGCCGAGGGCGAAGACCGCGATCACGGTCGTCACGACCCACGAACGCCGGCCGCGCCACCTCTCGATGGCGCGGCCGGCTCGTTCCTTCACCGGGCTCGGTGCGTCTCGTTCGCTCGTCACGCTCCCGCCCTCACCGGCCCGGCAGACGCGGCTTGGCGCAGCAGGGGCCTCCGCAGCACACGTCCTTCCACGGCGGCCGTTGCGGCGGCCGCGGCCGGACCTGCGCCTCGGCCAGCGTGGTGGCGGCGAAGACCGCCACCACGAAGGTGACGACCAGCTTGCGAACCATCTTCACGGAACTCCCTCGCTCCGCGCCCCCGAGCCCTCGGCTCTGGTACGCGGTGGACGTATACGTTAACCTGATGACCGATATCGATATCACACCCGACCTGAACGGAAGCCGAATGACCTCGCTCCAAGGACGCACTCTGTTCATCACCGGCGCCACCCGCGGCATCGGTCTCGCCATCGCGCTCCGCGCCGCCCGCGACGGGGCCCGCGTGGTGATCGCCGCCAAGACCGACACGCCGCATCCCAAGCTGCCCGGCACCATCCACACCGCGGCGGAAGCCGTCCGCGCCGCCGGCGGCGAAGCGCTGCCGCTGGTCGTCGACGTGCGCGACGAGGAGTCGGTGGTGCGCGCCCTCGAGGCCACCGTGGCGACCTTCGGCGGCCTCGACATCGTCGTCAACAACGCCTCGGCGATCCGTCTGACCGACAGTTCGGCGACCGAGATGAAGCATTTCGACCTGATGATGGGGGTCAACACCCGCGGCACCTACATGGTCACCAAGCACGCCGCGCCGCTTCTCGCCAAGAGCGACAATCCGCACGTGCTGATGCTGTGGCCGCCGCTCGACATGAAGGAACACTGGTTCGCGCCCCACACCGCCTATTCGATCGCCAAATACGGCATGAGCATGTGCGTGCTCGGCCTCGCCGGCGAGTTCCGCGACCGGGGCATCGCCGTCAATGCGCTGTGGCCGCGCACCGCCATCGCCACCTCGGCGATCGAATTCGTCGTCGGCGCCGCCATCATGTCGATGAGCCGCACGCCCGAGATCATGGCCGACGCGGCGCATGCGATCCTCACCAAGCCGGCCCGCGCCTTCACCGGCAACTTCCTGATCGACGACACCTTCCTCGCGACGGAAGGCGTCACCGACTTCGATCGCTACCGCGTCGATCCGACCAAACCGCTCGCCCCCGATTTCTTCGTGCCCGAGGACATCCCGGCCCCGGCGAGCCTCGGCCCGGCGAAGAAGGCCTGAGCCACCCGTTCCTCGAAGGACGGCCCGGTCTCGACCGCGCGCGCCGAGCCTCAGGCTCGGCGGTGGAGTTCAACCGCGCGCGCCGAGCCTCAGGCCCGGCGCGGGGCGCTCGCCGAGCACTTCGCGGCGGAAGCGATAGAGGCTCGCCGGCCGTCCGCCCGTCGTGAGCGATGTCTCGCCCGTCGCTTCGACCAGCGCCGCGGTCTCCACCAGACGGCGGAAGTTCTGCTTGTGCAGATGGCGGCCGGAGATCGCCTCGACGGTGCGCTGCAGCTCGGTGAGCGTGAAGCTCTCCGGCATCAGCTCGAACACCACCGGGCGGTACTTCAGCTTGGCGCGCAGCCGCGAGATCGCGGTGGCGAGGATGCGGCGGTGGTCGAAGCGCATCGGCCGGCCGAGCCCGGCGATCGCCGATCCGTGCGTCGGGTGCCCGGCCGCCGCACGGTCGCGTTGCGCCTCCTCCACCAGTCGCGCCTCGTAGAGAAGCTCGTAGCGCTCCAGCACCTTCTCCTCGTCGAAGGGGGCGCCGTCGGCGCCGAAGGCGAGGCGCAGCCGCTCGGCGCGGCCGAGCGCACGCGCCGGATCGGCGTCTTCGGGCGCTTCGGCGACCCAGGCGCGCAGCGCCGGCAGGATCGCCTCGTCGACCACGGCGGGCCGGCCGCGCCGCCAGTCCTCCCATGGGAAATGGTCGTACCACGGTCGGAAGGCGGCGCCGGCGCGCGCCAGTTCCTGCGATGCCGGCATCGCCTCTTCCGCGCCTTCGCCGCGCCCGGCGATGCGGGTCAGCGCCAGATAGCCGACCGAGACGACGTGCGGACCGACGCCGCCGGCACGCGCGTAGCGGCCGCGATCGCCGAAGGTGTAGAGCTGTTCGACGTAGCCGAGACGCAGCGCCGTCTGCGCCTCCACCCAGGAGCGGAGGCCGATCTCCAGGGTGCGGTGGCGTACCGGATCGAACGGGCCGAAGGGCAGCGCCTCCTGCGCCTCGCCGTCGCCGACGACGGTGAGGATCAACGGCACGTCGCCGCGCACCGCGACGATCGCCGCGTTGAGGCCGATCTCGAGGCGCGCCGCACCACCGCTCATCGCGTCTCCCTCACGACCAGGCTTCGGCATCGAGCGGCAGGGTGAAGGGCTTGCCCTCGTAGGCGTCGGCGCCGCGGCCGATCGAGCGGATCGCCGCCACCATCCGCCCGTCGCGGCCGAGCAGTTCATCGGCCATCGCCACCACGCGGCCGTTCGGCGTCGCCGACGGCGCCCGCGCCCGCAGTTCCCGGGCGATCGCCGCCTCGTCGATCCCCGGCAGCAGCGCGCAGGCCGCGACGTAGCCGCCTGCGGTCGAGCGCGAGATGCCGGCCCAGCAGTGCACCACCATCGGCCGCGCCCGATCCCAGGTCGCGACGAAATCGAGGAAACGGGCGATCTGCGCCGAGGTGACCGGCAGCATTCCCTCCATCGGCTCGACGATGTCGTTGAAGCCGAGGAAGAGGTGGTTCTCCGGCCGGATCGACGGCGGCCGCGTCACCGGCGTGCCGGCGTTGATCAGGGTCGCGACGTGCGAGGCGCCGACCCGCACCACGGTGTCGTGAAGGCGCGACAGGGAACAGACGTGGAGGGTGGGCATGAGCGGATCCGGTAATGGTGTCGGTGAAATCTGAAGCAGATTCGCGGTCCATGGAACGACCGGATCGAAAAGACCCGATGTCGGCGCCGTCCCTGCCACGTCATCGGGCCGGAAACATGGCGGACCGGGCGACGTCTCATACTCGGCTGATGAAATTCGGACTCGTCCGAATTTCATCGGCATCACGGCCTGACCGGCCGACGCCCGTTCGGGCTCGTCTTCACCGACGAAGTTTCGAAAAGGTCGAAACTTCGTCGGTTCGGTCTCACGCCCCGGCGCGCATCTCGCGGTCGAGATCGTGGAAACGTTCGAGGAAGCGCGCCTGCGCCTTGGCGATCGGCCAGGGCTCGAGCCCGAGACGCTCGGGAAAGCCCTTCGGCCGGCCGAAGATCTTCTCCGCCTCGTGCTTCTCGAAGCCGGCGAGTTCGACCGCCTCGAAATAGGCCGAGATGTGATCGGCGCGCTTGGTCAGTGTGCGGATCATCGCCGGCAGCGCCGCCGGCAGGCCGAAACGGATGTGGATGGCGGTCTCGAGCGCATGCTCGACCGTCTTGTAGCCGCCGCCGATCACCGCCTTGAACGGCGAGATCATGTCGCCGATGACATATTCCGGCGCGTCGTGGAGCAACACCGCCATCCGCCACTTCGGCGCCAGGATCGGCTCCAGCCGGAGCGCCAGCTCCTCGACCAGCACGCAATGCTGCGCGACCGAGAAGGCGTGATCGCCGATCGTCTGGCCGTTCCAGCGGGCGACGCGGGCGAGGCCGTGGGCGATGTCCTCGATCTCGACGTCGAGCGGCGACGGATCGAGCAGATCGAGCCGGCGCCCGGAGAGCATCCGCTGCCAGGCGCGGGGAGGAGCGGGCGGGCGAGGGGGCATACGAGGCGATTCTCCGCGCCGGAACGGCGCAGATCGGGATAGCGCAGGATGCGACCGGAGGGGAGGGGCAATGGAGGAGCATGACAGGCATAGAAGTCAGGTGGATCTTCGAATTTCTTCGGTCTGACGCCTTCACGCAACCGCTCCTGCGCCGAGCGGGGAATCAAAACGTCAAGAGGCGATTCATAGCCTTGCAACCGAGTCTACAGGCTGCAATCCTCTCCAATCAGCAGCCGACTTAATGCCACTTTTCAGTTGATACTATAGGCGCTATCATATGTCGCGAACGGACAAATTGATTGAGAGGATCAGAAACAACCCAAGAGACGTGCGGCTCGATGATGCTATGAAGATTGCTGAACGCCTTGGCTTCAAGTTCAAAAGCCGTAAAGGCACATCGCATCATGCGTTTTCGCGGCCTGGCGAGCCTGTGGGCTTGAACTTTCAGGATATCGGTGCAGGCAAAATCCCAAAGTACCAAGCGGATCAACTCATCGCAATGATTGATCGTTATGGAGATGAGCTTGAATAGTAGTCTTTATCCCGTCACGATACAATGGAGTGACGATGATGGCGGGTTTATCGCGATTGTGCCCGACTTGCCGGGGTGCTCGGCATTCGGTCTGACACGGGACGTAGCAGTAGCAGAGGCGAATTTCGCGATTGAAGCATGGATCGAGGCCGCGGTGGCGGCGGGCAATGAGATTCCGGTACCTTCTCGATTGCCGGAACCGGCGACCTACAGTGGAAGAGTTTTGGTTAGGATGCCGAGTGCCCTCCACCAGAACCTTTCTCGCGAAGCCCAGCGCCAAAGGGTTAGCTTAAATCAATTTATTGTATATGTGCTGGCTGATGGATTTGCACACATCAGACATGAGAATCAGGGCGTCAAATTCACAAAAAATGTGATCTCTACGACAAATTTCATCGGGCTGAGAGAGTTTGAAAGAGTTGCAGTTGCGGCGTCAAACAAGGGTGAGATGGTTGGTGCTGCCGTGATAACTTCCCCGGCAAATCTGGTTCTTGGAGTAACTGGCCATGCCTGAAGTATCGAGTTACAATTTCACTCTTTCCGAAATCACGAAAATTTTGCTAAAGGAACAAAAAATTACCGAGGGCATTTGGACCGTGGGATTCGAATTCGGACTTGGTGCTGGTCTTATTCCTGCACCGTCCTCAAGCGATCCTGCCGATGTATTGCCTGCTGCAATCGCTATCGTACAACGAATCCAGCTATCACGTTTCGCTGCCGCCAGTCCAATACCCGCCTTCGCCGTCGATGCAAGCACTTTGAAGTGAATTCGAAGTCGGCGCGGCTACAAGTGATGCATTGCATTACACGGTGGTGTGCGATGCAAGATGCGGATCGTGTATTCCTTGCGCTGACGAATCCCTCTCACGCCGCGTCGGAACGCTTCGGCAGTTTCCAGTTCGGCCGCACGAAGTGGCAGGTGTAGCCCCAGGGGATGCGTTCCAGGTAGTCCTGGTGCTCGGGCTCCGCTTCCCAGAAATCGCCGGCCGGCTTCACTTGCGTGACCACCTTGCCCGGCCACAGGCCCGAGGCGTCGACGTCGGCGATGGTGTCGAGCGCCACCCGCTTCTGTTCGTCGTCGACGAAGAAGATCGCCGAGCGATAGCTGCGGCCGCGGTCGTTGCCCTGTCGGTCGACCGTGGTCGGGTCGTGGATCTGGAAGAAGAACTCCAGGAGGTCGCGGAACGACACGACGTCCGGATCGAAGACGATCTCCACCGCCTCGGCGTGGTCGCCGTGGTTACGGTAGGTGGCGTGGGCGACGTCGCCGCCCGAGTAGCCGACGCGGGTCGAGATCACGCCGGGGATGCGGCGGATCAACTGCTGCATGCCCCAGAAGCACCCGCCGGCGAGAAGCGCACGTTCGCTCATCTCATCCCTCCACCTGATCGAGATAGGCACCATAGCCTTCCCGCTCCATCTCCGCCTTCGGCACGAAGCGCAGCGCCGCCGAATTGATGCAGTAGCGCAGGCCGCCGCGATCCCGCGGTCCGTCGGGGAAGACGTGGCCGAGGTGGCTGTCGCCGTGGGCCGAGCGCACCTCGGTGCGGATCATGCCGTGGGTCGCGTCGCGCAGCTCGGAGATGTTGGCCGGCTCCACCGGTTTCGACAAGCTCGGCCAGCCGCAATGGGCCTCGAACTTGTCGGTCGAGACGAACAGCGGTTCGCCCGAGGCGATGTCGGCATAGAGCCCGGGGCGGAAATTGTTCAGGTGCTCGCCGGTGCCGGGATATTCGGTGCCGTTCTGCTGGGTGACGCGATACTGTTCCGGGGTGAGCGCCGCGAGCCTTTCGGGATCCTTGCGATACATGGGAAGACCTCCTTGCCCCTCCGATACGTAGGGCGGAGGCGTTTCATTACAGGGGGGCGGGCGATCGATCCGCCGATCGAACGGCGCCGAAGGCCACCCGTCGTCGATTGCCGAATCGCGTGCGAGCCCGGTTTTCCGTCCATTCGACGAATGAAATGTTTTCATATTCGGGAACGACGACATAAGCTTGCCCTCAGGTGAAGAACGATCCGATCCCCGCGGGGGGTATCGGTGACCCCGTGGGGAGGGGGCCAGATGGCAACGCAAGGTTCGAAGAAGCAGATCGTCATTCTCGGCGCCGGCATTTCCGGCCACACCGCCGCGCGCTACCTCGTGCGCGGTCGCCGCAAGACCAGGACGCCCTACGAGGTCGTGGTCGTCTCGCCCAACGCCAAGTGGAACTGGGTTCCCTCGAACATCTGGGTCGGTGTCGGCCAGATGAACGAGGACCAGGTGACCTTCGAACTCGCCCCGCTCTACAAGCGGATCGGCGTTGCCTTCCATCAGGCCAAGGCGCTGTCGATCCATCCCGAAGGCAGCGCCGAGGATCCCTCGCCGCACGTGCTGATCGAATACACCAGCGCCGACAAGGCCGGTCAGACCGCCCGGATCCCCTACGACTACCTGATCAACTCGACCGGTCCGAAGCTGAACTTCGGCGCCACCGAAGGCCTCGGCCCCGACCACGGCCACACCGTGTCGGTGTGCACCGCCTCGCATGCGCTCGAGGCCAACCACAAGCTCCAGGCGATCGTCGAAGCGATGCGCCGCGGCGAGACCAAGACCATCGTCATCGGCACCGGCCACGGCACCTGCACCTGCCAGGGCGCGGCCTTCGAATACATCTACAACGTCGAGCACGTGCTGCGCGACGCCGGCGTCCGCGACAAGGCGCGGCTGGTGTGGATCTCCAACGAATACGAGCTCGGCGACTTCGGCATGGGCGGCGTCCACATCGAGCGCGGCGGCTACATCACCAACGGCAAGGTCTTCGCCGAGAGCCTGATGGTCGAGCGCGGCATCGAATGGATCACCCGCGCCGCGGTCAACAAGGTCGAGGCCGGCAAGATCTCCTACGAATTGCTCGACGGCTCGAAGGGCGAACTCGACTTCGACTTCGCCATGCTGATCCCGCCCTTCTCCGGCGTCGGCCTGAAGGCCTTCGACAAGGCGGGCGAGGACATCACCGCGAAGATCTTCGCGCCCTCCGGCTTCATGAAGGTCGATGCCGACTACACGCCGCGCCCCTATGCCGAGTGGTCGGCCAAGGATTGGCCCTCGACCTATCAGAACCCGAGCTATTCTAACCTCTTCGCCGTCGGCATCGCCTTCGCGCCGCCGCATCTGATCTCCAAGCCGATGTCGAGCCCCGCCGGCACGCCGATCAACCCGGCCCCGCCGCGCACTGGCATGCCCTCGGCCGCCATGGCGATCGCGGTGACCTCGTCGATCCTCGAAATGCTCGACGGCGCCCCCGCCCCGACCCATCACGCCTCGATGGCCAAGATGGGCGCGGCCTGCGTCGCCTCGACCGGCCGCAACATGTTCACCGGCTCGGCGGCGACGATGACCGTCTTCCCGGTCGTGCCGGACTACGAGAAGTACCCGGTCTACGGACGTGACCTGTCGCTGACCTTCGGCGAGATCGGTCTCGCCGGTCACTGGATGAAGGCGATGCTCCACTACACCTTCATCTACCAGGCCAAGATGCGCCCCGGCTGGTCGCTGCTGCCGGACTGATCGACATCGAAGCAACGACGAGACCGAGACACCGGGAGAAACGCATCATGACCGTCACCAACAAAGAGCCCTACCAGCAGGCCTACTACCCGCCCAAGCCCACCCGGCTGACCTGCTTCATGCGCAAGTTCCTGCCCTGGCAGCTCGTGCGCTTCGGCATCATCAATCTGAAGATGATCCGCCTGATGCGGAACTCGCATCACTGAGGGAGAGGGCGATCGAACGTCGGCCGGTTGTGATCGCCGCGAGACCGCGGCGCTCGCTGCCGGCTTTTTCGTCCCTCGCGGGATCTGCCCAATACGAAGCGAGTGACCGCGGCTCTCGGACCGTCCTCTGAATTCGACCGAACCGAAGGCCGTCATCCCCGGCGAGCGAAGCGGAGGGGACGGGGATCCATCGATCTTTCAAAAGGTTGCGACGCCGATGGGTCCCCTTCCCTCGCTTCGCTCGCCGGGGACGACGGCCGAGTTCGGATCACCGAAGTCGGCGGATCGAGACATCGATGGTCGACGTGAGGCGGCCTTCGAGACGGAGGGGTGGGCGGGAAAGCTCACCCCACCCCCGGCGCCTCGTGCCCCGTGCGCTCGACGTATTCCCGATACCCGCCGCCGTACATGTGCACCCCCTCGGGGGTCAGCTCCAGCACGCGGTTCGACAGTTCGCCCAAGAAGTGCCGGTCGTGGCTGACGAAGAGCATGGCGCCTTCGTAGTCGGCCAGCGCCTTGATCAGCATCTCCTTGGTGGCGAGGTCGAGGTGGTTGGTCGGCTCGTCGAGGACGAGGAAGTTGGGGGGGTCAAACAGCATCGCCGCCATGACGAGCCGCGCCTTCTCGCCGCCCGACAGCACCCGGCAGCGCTTCTCGACGTCGTCGCCCGAAAAGCCGAAAGCGCCGCACAGCGCCCTGAGCGATCCTTGTCCGGCCTGCGGGAACTTCGCCTCCAGCCACTGGAAGATCGTCGCCTCGCCGTCGAGCAGGTCCATGGCGTGCTGGGCGAAATAGCCCATCTTGACGCTCGCCCCGATCTTGACGTCGCCGGCGTCCGGCTCGGCGGCCCCGGCGATCAGCTTCAACAGCGTCGACTTGCCGGCGCCGTTCACCCCCATGACGCACCAGCGCTCGCGCCGGCGGACCTGGAAGTCGAGGTCGTCGTAGATGACCTTCGCGCCGTAGCGCTTGTCGACATGGGCGAGCGTCGCCACGTCCTCGCCGCAGCGCGGGGCGGGCGGAAAGTCGAACTGCACCGTCTGGCGGCGGCGTGGCGGCTCGACCCGGTCGATCTTCTCGAGCTTCTTCACCCGGCTCTGCACCTGCGCCGCGTGTGAGGCGCGCGCCTTGAAGCGCTCGATGAAGGCCAGTTCCTTGGCGAGCATCGCCTGCTGGCGCTCGAAGCGGGCCTGCGCCTGCTTCTCGGCGAGCGCTCGGCTCGCCTCGTAGAACTCGTAGTCGCCGGAATAGGAGGTGAGCTGTCCGCCGTCGATCTCGATGATCCGGTCGACGATCCGGTTCATGAAGGCGCGATCGTGCGAGGTCATCAGCAGCGCGCCCTCGAAGCCGCGCAGGAAGTCCTCGAGCCAGATCAGGCTCTCGAGGTCGAGATGGTTCGACGGCTCGTCGAGCAGCATGACGTCGGGCCGCATCAGGAGGATGCGGGCGAGCGCCACGCGCATCTTCCAGCCGCCCGAGAGCTTGCCGACGTCGCCGTCCATCATCTCCTGGGAGAAGGCGAGCCCGGCCAGCACCTCGCGCGCCCGGCCCTCCAGCGCATAGCCGTCGAGTTCCTCGAAGCGATGCTGCACCTCGCCGTAGACCGCGATGATCTCGTCCATGTCGTCGGCGCGGTCCGGATCGGCCATGGCGTGTTCCAGCGCATGGAGCTCGGCCGCGACCTCCGAGACCGGCCCCGCGCCGTTCATCACCTCGGCGACGGCGGAATGGCCGGACATCTCGCCGACGTCCTGATCGAAATAACCGATGGTGATGCCGCGATCGATCAGCACCTGTCCCTCGTCGGGCGCGTCGCGGCCGGTCATCATCCGAAACAGCGTCGACTTGCCCGCCCCGTTGGGGCCCACGAGCCCCACCTTCTCGCCGCGCAACAGCGCCGCCGAGGCCTCGATGAACAGGATCTGGTGGCTGTTCTGCTTGGAGATGGCGTCGAGACGGATCATGGGGCGGCCGAGCTACGGAGAACGGAAAAGACGGCGCGCCCCGGCCGAGTTCACGGACTGTCGGGGCGCGAGAGCACGGCGCGTCTGTCGCACGGGGGGAGGGGAAGGGGCAAGGGGGGGGGCGGGCGGGTCCGCCCCCGAGGGGACCTCCGCGCAATCCCGACGAACCTCGGATCGGCGTCCGTGCGCGATCCTTCGAGACGCGCCTGCGGCGCTCCTCAGGATGAGGCGCTGGGGA
>CALMYM010000336.1 GCA_937873675.1 uncultured Alphaproteobacteria bacterium
CTCTGGGGCGCGGTCGAGGGCTACGCCATCACCGCGCTGGAAAGCCCGCGCGCCTCGATCACCACGCTGTCGCGGCATTTCGGCTTCGATGCGGTCGAGACCGAGGGTGTTATTCGCTTTGTCATGCGCGGGCGGGCGTCGGTCATGACCATCGCGCCCGACGATCTGGTCGCGGCCCGCGACGGCGACGTGCTGGAACTGACGCGCGGCCAGGAGACCGAACTGCCGCAGGCGCTGAAGTGGCAACTGGCCCGGGCCGACGAGGACTACGACACCGCCCTCGTCGAGGCGCGGCGGATCACCGTGGACACGACGCGGATCGCATCGGAGTCCTTCCCCATGGCGGTTCCGCCCGAAGAGGCCGAGCGCCGCTGCCGCCGTGCGTTGATGGAGGCGTGGGTGGGCCGCGAGACGGCGGGGTTCCGTCTGCCGCCTTCGCGCCTCGCGCTCGATCCGGCCGACGCGATCCGGCTCGCCCATGACGGGCGGCTCGTCGATCTGCGGCTCGTCTCCATCGCCGACGCCGAGGCGCGCGGGATCGAGGCGGTGCGCCAGGACCGGGCGTCTTACGATCTACCGCCCGGCGATCCCCGCGCTGCGTCACTGACGCGCGCCGTGGTGTTCGGCGCACCGGATGCGGTGCTGATGGACCTGCCGCAGCTGACCGAGGACCAGCCGGCGCATCGACCGATGGTCGCCGCGCACGCCGTTCCCTGGCCCGGCGAGATCGCGGTATTCCGAAGCCCCTCGACGGATGGGTTTGAGCTGCTGACTACATTCGGGAGCCGCGCCCGGATCGGCGCGCTGGTCTCGGACTTCTACGCGGGCCCCACCTCACGCTTCGATCTCGGCAATGCGCTGATCATCGATCTGCTGACCGGCACGCTGGAGAGCGTGACCGACCTGACGCTGTTCGGAGGGGCCAACGCGCTCGCCATCGAGAGCGCGCCCGGCGTCTGGGAGATCGTGCAGGCGGGCGCGGCAGAACTTCTGGCGCCGGGCCGGTATCGCCTGACCCGGCTCCTGCGCGGCCAGCGCGGCACGGAAGGCGCCATGGGCAATCCCGCGCCCGCCGGCGCGCGGGTGGTGGCGCTCGACGACAGCCTCGCATCGCTGCCGATCGCCGAGGCCGATCTCGGCATCCCGTGGAACTGGCGCATCGGCCCGGCGAGCCGCCCGGTCAGCGACGAGACCTATGTGGCGCAGACTTTCATGCCCGGGGGCGTCGGGCTTCGGCCATTCTCGGTGGCCCATGTCGAGCAGCCGTGGCGCCGGCCGCGCACTGTGGGGGACCTGACCATCCGCTGGACGCGCCGGTCCCGCGCGCTCGCGGCCGACAGCTGGGGCGGGCTCGAAGTGCCGATGGCCGAGGAGCTGGAAGGCTACGAGGTCGAAATCCTCGACGGCGCCACCGTGAAGCGGGTGCTGAGCACGACCACGACCAGCGCGCTCTACACCACCGCCGCCCAGAGCGCCGACTGGGGCGGGCCGCTCGGGCCCGGCGACACGCTCGACGTCCGTATCTACCAGCTTTCCGCCCTCGTCGGGCGGGGCGCGCCCAAGACCGTCGCGCTGATACTCTGAAGGCCATCCCATGTCCGACGCCACGACCCATCTCCTGCTGCCCTACATCCTCGCGGCGCAGGCCCAGAAGCACGTCACCCACAACGAGGCGCTGCGGATCCTCGACGGGCTCGTCCAGCTTTCCGTCCTCGACCGCGATCTGCCATCGCCGCCCGGCAGCCCCGCCGATGGCGATCGCTATATCGTGGCGTCCGGCGCGACGGGGCTCTGGGCAGGCTGGGACCTCAACATCGCCTATTGGGTCGATGGCGCGTGGACCCGGCTCGTGCCGCGCCCGGGCTGGCTGGCCTGGACCGCGGCGGAGGCGGCCTTCGTCGGCTGGAACGGTTCGGCCTGGCAGGCCTTCGGCGCGCCGGTCGATGTCTCCGACGCGGTCTTCAGCCTCGTGCATGACGCCGATCCGACGAAGAAGGCGCTCTTCGACCTCTCCGGGCTCAGCGCCGGGACAACCCGCCCCTACAGCCTGCCGAACACCTCGAGCGAGCTCGCCATCCTCGCCGGCACACAGACCTTCACCGGGGCGAAGACCTTCTCCGGCACGCTGACCGCCTCAGGCGCGACTGCGACGATCGGCACGGCGACCGGGACGGCGACCTATGGCGTCGGGGCCGGGGCGACGGCCGGCGGGTCCACCAAGACCGTCAACCTCGGCACCGGCGGGGCGTCGGGATCGACCACCGTCGTCAACATCGGCTCGGCCACTGCCGGCGCGGATGGCGTGACGGTGATCAACACGCCGACCGTGACCTTCGCGAACGCCGTGACGGAGGTCGGCATGCCGCAGGCGAACCTGACCGCGCAGGTGGCGGGTCTCGGCGGGGCGACGGCCGACAGTTTCAACCGCCTCTCCATCAACGCACCGGCCGTGCTGCTGAAAAACCCGGGCGCCGGCATCGAGGCGACGGGCAACAAAGCCGCGCCTGCGAACGATGCAGCCTTCGCCTTCAAGACCGGCTTCTCTGCCCGGGCGCTCTTCGGTTTGCTCGGTGACGACGACTTTCGGGTCAAGGTCAGCCCCGACGGGTCCACCTTCCACGACGCGTTCCAGATCGACCGGACCTCGGGCCAGGTCGAGCTTCCGAAGCCGGTGGTGCTGCCCGGGCTCGCCGCCGCGCCGTCGCCGCCGGCGTCGGGCAAGATCGCGGTCTACGCCCGCAGCCGGGCCGGAGCGCCCTGGCTGGATGTGATGCGGCCGAGCGGGAGGGATTTTCCGCTGCAGGCGCACTTCGGGGTGAACCGGATCGCCAACTGGTCGCCCTCGACCGGCACGACCGTGAACACCGAGGGTCTGCCGATCACCTCCGTGGGCACCGTTTCGACGCCGACGCTCGCGGCGACCAGCCTTGCCACCAGCATGCGTCGCTGGCGGCTGACTTCCGCCGCGACCGCGGACTCGGCGGCCGAGCAGCGCAGCGCCGGCTGGGCGTGCTGGCGCGGCAATGCCGCCGGGCTCGGCGGCTGGACCTTCGTGTCGCGCATCTCGCTCAGCACCCTGCAGGCGACCGGCATGGGGTTCTTCGGGCTGTATGGGTCGACTGCGGCGCTCGCCACCACGCTGACCCTGAGCGCGGCCGTCAACTGCGTCGGCATCGGCTTCCAGCGCGGGACCCACACCCGCTGGCAGATCGTGCACAACGACGGATCAGGCGCGCCGACGCTGATCAACGCGAGCGCGGCGTTGGCTTTGGCGACCGACGCCGTCGTCACGCTCACCGTCGCCTCCGCGCCGAACGCGAGCTCGGTCTGGGTCAGGATCGTCGACGAGGCCTCGGGCACGGTGTTCGAGCGGGAGCTGACCACTGACCTGCCGGCGAACACGCAGTTCCTCTCGCCGCGGCTCTACATGAACAACGGGGCAACGGCCGCGGCGGTCGCGTACGACTGCTCGGGGGTGTACGTGGAGACGGATTACTGAAGCGGCTCGCCTCGGCGAAATCTCCGCAACCCACGTCTCGCTCGCCACCGCCATCTGGCTGCAGACGATGTCCTGCTGACCGCGGGCGATACCGTCGAGCTGCAGGGGTATTTCCGGGTCGCGGACGGCTACTTCGCCGCCGACCGCAGGATATTCTGGGGCTGCAAGGTCGGCTGAGTGGCGGGGAGGAGAATCCGATGACACCACGCCGATCCGAGGGCTTCGTGCGCATGCCCGACGCCGAGTTCGAAGCCATCCTGACCCGGGCGGCCGAGGAAGGCGCAAAGCGTGCGCTCGCCGATGTCGGCCTCGACGGCGACGAGGCCGCGCTCGACATCCGCGATCTGCGCTCCCTGGTGGACT
>CALMYM010000337.1 GCA_937873675.1 uncultured Alphaproteobacteria bacterium
CATCACCGACCGCGCCCGGCGCGGCCGCGCCCGACCGACGACCACCTGACCGATCCGGGTCTCGATCGCCCGCCACGATCCGTCGACCTCGACGATCAGCATCGGCAGTCCGAGAACCCGCGCCCAGGCCTTCCAATCCGCTACGACCTCGGCGAGGTCGCTCGCCATCGTCAGCGGCAGCGACAGCTGCGGGTCGCGATGCATCAGCTCGACCACGGCGATCCCGTCGCCGTCGCCGGCCCCGTCGGCGCCGATCGTCTCGGGCACCATGCGCACCGCCACGCCTTCGAAGGCGGCCATCGGCAGCCGCATCGCCATCGGGATGCCCGACGGCAGATGGCGGCAGATCGACGCCATGTGCTTCTCCAGGAACACCGCCGCCGGTCCCATCGGCTTGCCGCTACGCGGATCGATGCCGGTGTCGTAACGGAACCGATGCGGCAGAGAGAACGGGTCGAGTCTGACCGGCTCCACCTCGTGATGGAAGGTCTCGCCGACCGTCTCCATCGTCTTCGTCGCTCGACGTCCCAAATTCGCCTCCTGCGGGTCTCTGTTCTTCTGATGAAGACCTCGCTTCTTCGGACGGAGCTTGACTCGCCGACGATGAAAGCCGGCTTGAGAAAGCTGGTTGAATTTTCGTTGATGGGGAAAGGGTTATCGGAGTCTCACCAGGGCGGAGACGAAGTCTTCACCATTCCGGCGACGCGGCCGCCGCGACGGCGGATCTCCACGCGTCACCGGCGCGTCCGCGGCCGAAGCGAGCGGTGCCCACCGTGCCGCGCGCCCTTGCCGGGCGGGCTCGCGAACCGTACATCGACAGGAGTGCTCCTCTCGCCGAGGGGCGACGTCCCCCTGCGAGGTGCCATGCTCGACGTGCTCGACCAGTCCGATCTCGAGAAGAAGGCCCACCGTCTCGTCGAGGCGGCGAAGCGCGCCGGTGCCGATCGTGCCGATGCGGTGGCGATCCGTGGCGTGTCGCTGTCGGTCGGTGTGCGCCTCGGCGAAGTCGAGGACAGCGAGCGCTCGGAGGGCGACGATTTCGGCCTGCGCGTCTTCGTCGGCCGCCGCTTCGCCACCGTCTCGGCCAATGCGCTGGGTGACGCCGACGAACTCGCCACCCGCGCCGTCGCCATGGCCCGGGTCGCGCCCGAGGACCCCTGGGCCGACCTGATCGACCCGGCGCTCTTCGCCACCTCGTTCCCCGACCTCGATCTGCTCGATCCCACCGCCCCGACCGCCGCCGAATTGACCGCCCGGGCGCTCGCCTGCGAGGACGCCGCCCGCGCCGTCGCCGGCGTCACCAATTCCGGCGGGGCCCATGCCGCCTGGTCGCTCGGCGGCATGGTGCTCGCCACCTCGCACGGCTTCTCCGGCGCCTGGCTGCGCTCCGGTCATTCGCTGTCGGTCACCGCCGTCGCCGGCGAGGGCACCGCCATGCAGCGCGACTGGGACGCCTCCTCCAAGATCCACGCCGCCGACCTCGACACGCCCGAGCGGATCGGCCGCAGCGCCGGCGAGCGGGCGGTGAAGCGGTTGAACCCGCGCAAGGTGGCGACCGTCACCGCGCCGGTGATCTGGGAGCCGCGCGCCGCCACCGGCCTCGTCGGTCACCTCCTCGGCGCCATCAACGGCGCGGCGATCGCGCGGAAAACCTCCTTCCTCAAGGATCGTCTCGGCAGCGCGGTCTTCGCCCCCGGCATCACCATCGTCGACGATCCCTATCGCCCGCGCGGCCTCTCCTCGCGCCCCTTCGACGGCGAGGGTGTCGCCGGACCGGTCATGAAACTGATCGAGAACGGCGTGCTGAACCACTGGCTGCTCGACGGCGCGACGGCGCGCGAACTCGGCCTCGCCACCAACGGCCGCGCCTCGCGCGGCACCGGTTCGCCCTCGCCGGGCTCGACCAACGTCACGCTGCTCGCCGGCACCGTGAGCCGCGACGACATGCTGAAGTCGGTGAAGTCGGGCCTCTACGTCACCGACATGATCGGCTCCGGCGTCAACGGCATCACCGGCGACTATTCCCGCGGCGCGTCGGGCTTCTGGATCGAGAACGGCGAACTGACCGACGCGGTGAGCGAGATCACCGTCGCCGGGAACCTGAAGGACATGTACGCCCGCCTCGTCGCCGCCGACGATCTCGAGTATCGCTTCTCCATCGCCGCGCCGAGCCTGATGATCGAGGGCCTCACCATTGCCGGACGCTGATCGCCACTGGTCGACCTTCGCCGGCGAACTCGCCGACGACGTGGCGCTGCTGACGCTCGCCGCGCGGGAGGCCGGCGAGATCGCCATGCGGTGGTTCCGCCACGATCCGCAGGTCTGGCACAAGGACGGCGGCTCGCCGGTGAGCGAGGCCGACCTCGCCGTCGATCGCCACCTCAAGGAACGGCTCGTCGCCGCGCGGCCGGACTACGGCTGGCTCTCGGAGGAGACCGCCGACGGCCCCGAACGCCTCGAACGCGCCCGCGTCTTCGTCGTCGACCCGATCGACGGCACCCGCGCCTTCGTCGGCGGCGACGAGGGCTGGACCGTGTCGCTCGCCGTGGTCGAGGCCGGCCGACCGATCGTCGCGGCGCTGATGCAGCCGGCGACCGGCCTCCTCTGGCAGGCGGCCTCGGGTGGCGGCGTCCGCCTCAACGGCGAACTCGTCACCGCCACCGACCGTACCGATCTCGTCGGCGCCCGCGTGTCCGGTCCGCCGAAGTTCCTCGATCGTACGGTGATGAAGGACGCGGGCTTCGCGGAGCGGCAGGTGGTGCCGTCCTTGGCGCTGCGGATCGCCCATGTCGCCGACGGCCGGCTCGACATCGCCTACGGTTCGGGCAATGCCCATGATTGGGACCTTGCCGCCGCCGACCTTTTGGTGCAGGAAGCCGGCGGCAGGCTCTCCGTCCCGAGCGGGGAGATCCTCGCCTACAACAGGGCCGTTCCCCGCCATCCAGCCATGGTGGCCGCCGCGCCCGGACTGTTCGACGCGGCGCGTGCTCTGCTCGCTCGGGTCGTCTGATCGGCGCCGCGGGTTACGGAGCGTGAGGCCCGTCGCAGTGATCAACCCGGGATCGGAACCTTCCACATGACCGCGTCATCGCCCAAGCCGCAGTTGCTCCATCTCGTCCTCGGTGGCGAACTCGTCGACCTTCATGGCCACGAGTTCCGCGACCTCTCCAAGGTCGACGTCGTCGGCGTCTTCCCCAACTACGAATCCGCGCGCGTCGCCTGGAAGGCGAAGGCGCAGTCGACCGTCGACAACGCCCACATGCGCTACTTCATCGTCCATCTGCATCGCCTGATGGATCCGGATCATCCGGAGGAGTGAGCCGAACCGGCGCCGCAGAACCTTGGCGAGGCCCGATTTCCGGGGGGAGGTCGGGCCTTTTGCGCAGGTTTCGCGGCGCCGTTTTCCACGGCGCGTGACGGCGGGCTGCCGAGGCGCTATGAACCCGGCGGGGAGGTGTGGAGCGCGCCCGCATGCCGCCCCGAACCGCGAACCGGTGATGCCGCCACCCCGGATCACCGGGCAGCCGACCCGAGCGGCCGGCCGAAGGACCGAACCGCCGCCCGCGTTCGCGCCTGGAGTGAACCACGGAATGCTGAAGAAACTGGTCCGCAGCGAACGTTTCCGCGTCTTCGCCGCAACCGCCGTCACCTGGTGGTTCCGCTTCGTGCGCCGTTCGTGCCGGACCGTCGTCGAACCGGCGGACTTCTTCGAGACCCTCGGCGAGCCGCGGCCGCTGATCGTCACCACGTGGCACGGCGAGCACTTCATGCTGCCGTTCATCAAGCCGAACGACCGCTGGCCGGTGAAGGCGATGATCTCGCGCTCCCGCGACGGCGAGATGAACGTCCTCGTCTGCGAGAAGCTCGGTATCGGCACCATCCGCGCCTCGGCGGGCAAGACCGGTGAGGAGGTGCGCCGCCGCGGCGGTGTCGCCGGGTTCGTCGCGGCCTTGCGCGAGTTGCGCGAAGGCACCGTGGTGGTGCTGACCGCCGACCTGCCGAAGGGTCCGGCCAAGGTCACCGGCGAGGGCATCATCCAGATCGCCCGCCATTCCGGCGTGCCGATCGTGCCGGTCGCCACCGTCACCAGCTATCGGAAACGCTTCACGCGCTCCTGGGACCGGGCCGCCTTCAACCTGCCGTTCGGCCGCTTCGCCGTGGTCTTCGGCGAACCGATCGAGGTGCCTACCGACGCCGACGCCGAGGTGCTCGAGACGAAGCGCAAGGCGGTTGAGGACGAGTTGAACCGCGTCACCGCCCGCGCCTACGAGATCGTCGGGGGGCGGGATGTCTGAGATCCTCGCCGATCTCGCACTCCGTTCCTACCGCGCCGCCGGCCGCCTCGCCGCACCTCTGGTCGATTTCGCCCTGCGCCGCCGCGAACGCGCCGGCAAGGAGGACACCGCCCGTCGCGGCGAGCGTCGCGGCCGCGCGAGCCTGCCGCGCCCCGCCGGCCGCCTCGTCTGGCTCCATGCGGCGAGCGTCGGCGAGACCATGGCGGCCCTCGGCCTCGTCGAACGCCTCGCCGCCACCGGCGCGTCGGTGCTGGTGACCACCGGCACCGTCACTTCCGCCGAGATCGCCGCGGCGCGACTGCCCGCCGGCGCGCTCCACCAGTTCGTCCCCGCCGACGTCGCCGCCTGGGTCGACCGCTTCCTCGATCATTGGCGTCCCGATGTCGCCGTTTTCGTCGAGAGCGAGATCTGGCCCGCCACCATCCTCGCCCTCGCCCGCCGCCGCATTCCCCAGATCCTGGTCAACGCCCGCATCTCGGAGCGCTCCGCCCGCCGCTGGGGGCTGTTCGACGGCCTGCCGCGCGCCCTCTTCGGCCGCCTCGCTCTGGTTCTCGCCCAGTCCGATGAAGACGCCGATCGCCTGCGCCGTCTCGGCGCGCCGAAAGTGGTGGTGACCGGCAATCTCAAGTTCGACGGTTCGCCGCTCACCGTCGACGAGGCGGAACTCGCCCGGCTCGAAGCCGCGATCGACGGCCGTCCGACCTGGGTGGCGGCCTCCACCCATGCCGGTGAGGAGGCCATCGTCGCCACCGCGCATCTGACGGCGCGGGCCGATGTCCCCGGGCTTCTCTGCGTGCTCGCCCCGCGCCATCCCCGTCGCGGCGACGAGGTGCGCGCCGTTCTCGCCGCCGCCGGGCTCTCCGTCGCCTCGCGCTCCCTGGGCGAGACCCCCGGAGCCGAAACCGACGTCTATCTCGCCGACACCATCGGCGAGATGGGCCTCGTCTACCGCCTCGCCCCCATCGCCTTCGTCGGCGGTTCGCTGGTGCCACGCGGTGGGCAGAACCCGATCGAACCGGCCCGCCTCGGCGTCGGCGTCCTCCACGGACCCCTGGTGCGCAACTTCGCCGACATCTACCGCGTCCTCGACGCGACCTGCGGCGCCCGCGCGGTCGCCGATGCCGAAGCGCTGGCCGCGGCGGTCGTCGAGGCCCACACCGACCCGGCGCCGCTCGCCGGCTGCATCGACCGGGCTCGCGCCGTCATCGACGCCTCGACCGGAGCCGTCGATCGCACCTTCGCCGCGCTCGCGCCCTGGGTCCCCGACGCCGGGGAGGGGACGCGATGAGCCGGCTGAGCCGCGCCCCGGACTTCTGGCGAAGCGAGGGCGGCGTCTCGCGTCTGCTCTCCCCCGTCGCCGCGATCTGGGGGGCGGTCGCCGTCCGACGGATGAGTGCGGCGGCGACGCATCGCGCGTCGGTGCCGGTGATCGCCGTCGGCAACTTCACCGCCGGCGGCGCCGGCAAGACGCCGACGACCGCCGCTCTGGTCGGCCTCGCCCGGCGCATCGGATTCTCGCCGGCGGTCCTCACCCGCGGCTTCGGCGGACGCCTGTCCGGGCCGCTCGTCGTCGATCCCGCCCGTCACGACGCGGCGCAGGTCGGCGACGAGCCGCTGCTCCATGCCCGCCTCGCCCCGACCATCGTCGCCCGCGACCGTGCCGCCGGATCGGCCCTCGTCGCCGACTGCGGCGCCGACCTTCTGATCCTCGACGACGGCTTCCAGAACCCGACCCTCGCCAAGGATCTGGCGATCGTCGTGGTCGATCGCGGCTACGGCGTCGGCAACGGCCGGGTGCTGCCGGCCGGTCCCTTGCGGGCGCCGCTCGACGTCCAACTCGACCACGCCTCGGCCCTGGTGGTGATCGACGCCGGCGAGCCCGATGCGCCGAGCCTCGCGGCGCTTCTCGCCGAAGCGCGCAGGCGGGGCCTCCCGGTCGTGTCGGCGCGGCTGGTGCTGCGCGAGCCCGCTCGCTTCGCCGGCCGTCGCCTCCTCGCCTGGGCCGGTATCGGCCGGCCGGAGAAATTCGCGGCGACGCTGGCCGCCGCCGGCGCCGCGGCGGTCGATCTCGCCGCCTTCGGCGATCATCAGCATCTCGCCGAAGCCGACGCCGAGGCGCTCCTCGCCCGTGCCGCCGAAGCCGGCCTCGACCTCGTCACCACCGAGAAGGACGCCGCCCGCCTCGGCGGCGCGACGTCCTCGGCGCTGAAGCGATTGGCCGAGGCGAGCGACGTCGCCGCCGTCGATCTCGTCTTCGACGACGAGGCGGCGATCGTGGCGCTGCTCGCACGGCTGCGGTGAGGAGTAGGGTGGTCCCGACGTGGGTTCACGCCCACCCGAACGGGAGAAGTGCCGCGTTCGACGGGATCGAAGGGCTCAACGCGACGAGCCGAGCTGGAGGTGGCGCTGCAGCGACGCTTTGGCGTCGACATAGGGTTCCTGGCGCTCGACGCTCCAATATTTGAGCTCGTCGAGGGGGATCTGCAGACCGGTCACCGCACACACCACGAAGGCGCCGTTCGACAGGATCTGGAAATCCCCGTCGAGGTAACGGACCTGGGCTTCGCCGTTGCGGCGTGGTGTCTCGTGGCGGTTCATACGATCCTGGGTCTCGTGTCGCGATGGTGGAAGAGCTCCATTCTAGCGATCTCTCCCCGCCCGTTCCACGAATTCTTCGCCTCTCGTCGCACAGCCGGCGCGGGCGAAAAAGAAACGGCACCGGTGTCGCCACCGATGCCGCAACTAATGGATGATCGTCGCGTCCGCGCGTCCCCCCCTGAAGTGGTACGCGCGGTCTGCCGCGTCGCGATCAGCCCTTGACGATGGCCGGAGCCGGCGCCGGAGCCTTGGCGCAGCCGGCGACGGAGAGGCCGGCAGCGGCGACGAGAGCGAGAACGACGATGCGAGCGGTCTTCATGAGTAATCCCCCTGGGAAGGTGTTGCGATTCGAATCGTAGCACGTCGGACTCGCGAGGGAATCCCCTCTCGAACGGCGGGATTCCATCGGTGCCGCGCAGATGGGCGCCGGCCCGCCAATTTCATCGCCCGTTGCGCGAAAGACACACTGCAGGTCGCAATCGGATCGCCGCATTCGCAATTTTGGATTGCATTCCTCGCCACCGGACTCGTGGAAGCAGCTCGCCGCCGCCGGATCTCCCCGAATCACTCGGCGGCGTGGCCGTGCGCGGCGTCGATCGCGCCCTCCGCCGTTTCCTCGTGCGGTCGCTGCGACCGCGTCAGCGGATCGAGCAGCAGGTAGACGACCGGCGTCATGTAGAGGGTGAGGATCTGCGACACGATCAGGCCGCCGACCACGGCGAGGCCGAGCGGCTGGCGCAGTTCGGCGCCGGCGCCGACCCCGAGCGCGATCGGCAGGGTGCCGAGGATGGCGGCGAGCGAGGTCATCATGATCGGCCGGAAGCGCAGCAGACAGGCCTCGTGCACCGCTTGCGATGCCGAGAGCCCGTTCGAGCGTCGCTCCACCGCGAAGTCGACGATCATGATGGCGTTCTTCTTGACGATGCCGATCAGCATGATCACGCCGATCATGGCGATGACCGAGAGATCGAGCTTGAACATCTGCAGCGTCAGCAGCGCCCCGATGCCGGCCGACGGCAGGCCCGACAGGATGGTGATCGGGTGGACGAAGCTCTCGTAGAGGATGCCGAGCACGATGTAGATGACGAGGATCGCCGCGAAGACCAGGAGGCCCTGGCCGGCGACCGCGTCCTGGAAGATCTGCGCCGTACCGGAGAAGCCGGTGAGGACCGTCTGCGGCAGGCCGACCTCGCCTTCGATCCCCTTGATCGCGTCGACCGCCTCACCGAGTGCGAAGCCCGGCTGCAGGTTGAACGAGATCGTCACCGCCGGCAGCTGGCCCTTGTGGTTGACCAGCGTCGGGGCGGGGGCCTCGCGCACCGTGGCGATGGCGTCGAGCGGCACCGAGGCGCCCGACGGCGTCTTGATCGTCAGCTTGCGCAGCTGCTGCGGGCTCGAGGTGTAGCCGTCGGCCGCTTCGAGGATCACCGGGTAGCTCGACGTGTCGGTGAAGATCGTCGACACGACGCGGGTGCCGTAGGCCGAGTAGAGGCGCGAACGCACCTGATCGACCGTCAATCCGAGCTTGGAGGCGCGGTCGCGATCGATGTCGACGACCGCCTGCCGGCCGCGGATCTGCAGATCCGAGGAGACATCGAGGATGCCGGGCACCTGACGGACACGCCCCTCCAGCCGCGGCGCCCAGGTGCGCAGCTCGTCGAAGTCGGAGGACTGCAACGTGTACTGCCACTGGGCACGGGAGAAGGTGGCGCCGATGTTGATGTTCTGGACGTTCTGGAAATAGACGTTGATGCCCGGCACCCGCCCGGTGGCCCGCCTCAGCCGCTGCATCACCGCATCCGAGGACGAGCTGCGCTCCTTCTTCGGCTTCAACGTGATGAACATCCGCCCGTTCGACTGGTTGGCCGAGGCCGAGCCGGCGCCGACCGTCGACATCACGTTGACCACGTCCGGGTCGGACTTGATGATCGCCGCCACTTCCTTCTGGCGTTCCGCCATCGCCGCGAACGAGGTGTCGTCGGCGCCTTGGGTCGACACCGAGAGCATGCCGGTGTCTTCCTGCGGGAAGAAGCCCTTCGGCGTGTCGCGATAGAGCACCAGCGTCCAGGCGATCGTCGCGGCGAGCACCAGCAGCATCGCCCACTTGGCCTTGAGCACCAGATCGAGCGTCCACGAATAGAAGCGCGTCAGGGCCGAGAAGACGAGGTCGAACAGGCGGACGACGAAGTTCGGCCGCTCGTGCAGATGCTTCTCGTCGATGATCCGCGACGCCAGCATCGGCGTCAGCGTCAGCGACACCACGCCGGAGATCAGGATCGCCAGGGTGATGGTGACACCGAACTCGAAGAACATGCGCCCGACGACGCCGCCCATGAACAGGACGGGGATGAACACCGCCACGAGGCTGATGGTCATCGACACGATGGTGAAGCCGACCTCCTTGGCGCCGAGGAAGGCGGCCTTCATCGGCGGTTCGCCCAACTCGACGTGTCGCACGATGTTCTCGAGCATGACGATGGCGTCGTCGACGACGAAGCCGACGGCGAGGGTCAGGGCGAGCAGCGAGATGTTGTCGAGGCTGAAGCCGAAGAGATACATGCCGGCGAAGGTGCCGATGAGCGACACCGGCAGCGCCAGCGCCGGGATGATCGTCGCCCGCGCCGACTTCAGGAACAGGTAGATGACGCCGATCACCAACCCCATGGCGATGAGCAGGGTGATCTCGACGTCCTCGATCGAGTGACGGATCGAGACCGACCGGTCGTTGAGGATCTGAACCTCGATCGCCGGCGGCATGTCGGCGGTGATCGTCGGCAGGGTGGCGCGGATGCGGTCGACCACTTCGACCGTGTTGGCGTCCGGCTGGCGCTGGATCGCCAGCATGATGGCGCGGGTGCCGTCGAGCCAGGCGGCGACCTTGTCGTTCTCGACGCTGTCGATCGCCTTCGCCACGTCCTGGACGCGCACCGGCGAGCCGTTCTGATAGGTGACGATCAGCGGCATGTAGCCGGCCGCCCGTTCGATCGGCCCGGTCGCCTGCAGCGTCACGTTGCGCGACGGGCCGGTGAGCGAGCCGACCGGCGAATTGGTGTTGGCCGCCGCGATCGCCGTCCTCAGATCGTCGACGGTGAGCCCGCGCGCCGCCAGCGCGTCGAGATCGGCCTTGATGCGGACGGCGTATTTCTGCGCCCCGTAGACGTTGACCTGGGCGACGCCGGGCAACGTCGACAGGCGCTGGGCGATGTTGGTCTGGGCGAAGTCGTCGACGTCGGAGAGCCGCAGCACCTCCGATTTCAGCGCCACGAACAGCACCGGCTGATCGGCCGGATTGACCTTCCGGAAGCTCGGCGGTTCGTTCATCTCGGCCGGCAACTGGCGTTGCGCCGCGCCGATCGCCGCCTGCACGTCGAGCGCCGCGCCGTCGATGGCGCGGGCGAGGTCGAACTGCAGCGTCACGTTGGACGAGCCGTTGGTCGAGACCGACGCCATCGACGACAGGCCGGCGATGCCGGAGAACTGGCGCTCGAGCACCGAGGCGACCGAACTCGCCATGGTCTCCGGACTGGCGCCCGGCAGCTTCGCCGTCACCGAGATCGTCGGGTAGTCGACCCGCGGCACCGCCGCCACGGGCAGCTGCCGATAGCTGAAGAGACCGGCGGCGATGAAGGCGACCATCACCAGGATGGTGGCGACCGGCCGGCGGATGAAGGGCGCGGAGATCGACGACATCGACGACATCGGCTCACGTCCCCGACTTGGCGGCCTGCGGCTTGCCGCCACCTTCGTTCGGCTTGCCGCCACCTTCGTTCGGCTTGCCGCCGCCCTCGCCCGGCTTGCCCATCATGACGCTGGCGCCGGGGAAGAGGCGGAGCTGTCCGTCGACCACCACCTTCTCGCCGGCGGTGAGCCCCTTGGCGATCACCGTCACGCGGTCGACGGTGCGGTCGATGGTGACGCGGCGCGCCTCCACCGTGGCGTCGTCCTTGACCACGTAGACGAAGGTGCCGTTCTGCCCGAGCTGGATCGCCTGATCCGGCACCACCAGGGCGGTGGGATCGGTGCGCAGCACGGCGCGCACCTGGACGAACTCGCCCGGCAACAACCGTTCGGCCGGATTGTCGACCACCGCTTTCACCCCGAGGGTGCCCGAGGCGGCGTCGAGCATGTTCTCGATGTAGGCGATGCGGCCCGAAAGCGGCCCGCCGTCGCTGCTCGGCTGGTGCACCGACACCGAGACGTCGCCGGCCGCCATGGCGGTGCGCAACGCCGGAATCGAGGCCTGCGGCACCGAGAAGGCGACGTAGATCGGATCGAGCTGGTTCACGGTGGCGAGCAGCGAGCTGTCGTTGGCGCGGATCGCCGATCCGGCCTTGAGCGCGATCGAGCCGACACGGCCGGCGATCGGGCTCGAGATGACGTACCAGCTCGCCTGCACCTCGAGGTTCTGCAGCGCCGCGCGATCCGCCTCGATCGTCGCCATCTGCGCCGCCACCAGCGTCTTGGCGCTCTCGAGATCGCGGTTCGACTTGGTCTTGGTCTGGACGAGCTGCTCGGTGCGCTCGAGGTCGGAGCGCAGCAGGGCGAGCTGGGCCTCGTCGCGGGCGAGCACGGCGCGCGCCTGGGCGACCTGCGCCTTCACCGCCCGATCGTCGAGTTGGAAGATGCCCTGGCCGGCCTGGACCCGATCGCCCTCCTTGACCAGCACCTTGTCGATCATGCTGTCGACGCGGGTCTTGAGCGGCACCGAAGCCATCGCCTGGGCGGTGCCGACCACGTCGAGCACCGCCGGCATCGGCTTGACCGCCACCGGCGCCACCGTCCCCGGCGCCCCCGGTCGGCGCCGCCGCCGCGCGCGCGGCCGCCCCGCCCTGCGCCCTTC
>CALMYM010000338.1 GCA_937873675.1 uncultured Alphaproteobacteria bacterium
ACCAGCAGCACGGCGAGGAAGCCCTCGACATGGGCGAGACGGCGCAGCAGGTCGCCGGGCTTGGCGCCGACGGCGAAGGCCATGGGCACGGCGAGCACCGTGGCCGCGGCGAGGACCGGCGGCGAGCGCAGCGCGAGGACCACCGCCACCGCGACGATCGCCGCGAGGATGCGACTGCGCGGATCGAGCCGGTCGAGCAGCGGCCGGGCGGCGACGGTGCGGTCGTCGAGGAGCGCTTCGCTCACGGTTTCTCCTCCGGATCGCGACGACGACGCGACGACGCCCACAGTGCCGCACCGGCGAGACCGACGATCATGCCGATGCCGCCCATGACGTCGTTGAAGCGCAAGCGCCCTTCGGCCCGCTCGTAGGCCTCCTCGAGCGGCCGCAACCGCCTCTCGAGCGCCGCGTCGACCCGATATTCGACGAGGCGGGCGAGGGCGTCCTCGTCGATCCCCGACGGGCGCGGCGGAGTGGCGGCGGGCGTCGCCGGGGCCGTCGCGGGGGTCGCCGTCGGCTCGGGCGGCGGCGAGGCGGGCTTCTCGGCCCGGTCGGCGGAGGTGGGCTCGGTCGGCCACGCCGGTCCGGCCAGGCGATCGGCGGTGACGGTTCCGCTCACCCAGTGGCCGTCGCCGGCGTTCACCGTCACGGCGTAGTCGGCGGGGGAGACCGGCCGCCAGCGGAAGGCGCCGTGCTCGTCGGTCCGGCCGCGGTGGACCTCGCGACCGGCCGCGTCGGCGACGATGTAGTCGACGCCGTCGGGCCGGCCACCGCCGACGAAGAAGGCGTAACCGGCGATCTCGCCGGCCTCGGTGGTGAGAAACAGCTTCAGGCGATGGGCGGCGGCCGGAGCCACGCCGGCTGCGATCGTCGCGACGACGAGCGTGGCGACGGCGAGGCGGCGAGCGAGGGCGCGCACGGCGATCATCCGGTCGCCCCCGCCACGCCGAAGGGTAGGATCTCGGGCTTCACCCGCTTCAGATAGGCGACGACGAATCCGGTGACGACCGCCTCGACCACGGCGAGCGGCAGGCCGGTGAGCACGACGACGCGGAGGCTCGGCAGGTAGTCGGCCGAGGAAAGGGCCAGCGCCAGGGCGACGCAGGCGAGCGTGCCGACCACCGCCGTGGCCGCCACCGCCCCGGCGACCACCGCGGCGAGGAAACCTTCGCTGCGCGCCAGGAGCGGCGCGGCGAGCGTGCCGAGGATCACCCCGGGAAAGGCGATGTCGACCACGTCGACGCCGAGCGAGGTCAGTCCGCCGAAGCCGAAGAACACGGCCTGCAGCAGGAGGCCGACGAAGATCGCCGGGATCGCCTTCACCCCGAGGACGATGCCCATCAGGCCGGAGAGCAGCAGATGGGCGCTCGACGGCCCGAGGGGCACCGAGACCAGCGAGACGACGAAGAACACCGCGGCGAGGATCGCGGTCGCCGGGATGTCGCGTTCGTCGAGCCGCGACAGCCCGAGGGCGAGGCCGCCGGCGGCGAGGGCGCCGCCACCGAGGAGGACGGGGAGCGAAAGGACGCCGTCGGGGATATGGGCCATGGCGATCTCCTCAGCGCTTCGGGGCGGGCGCGGCGCCCATGTCGGTGGTCCTGACCCAGATGAGGCCGCCGCGTTCGGTCGGCGCCGGCTCGCCGTCGGGGCCCGGGGCCTCGGGTCCGTCGACGAGGGCGGCGAAACCCCACCAGCCGGCACGCGGCATGGCGTAGGCGAAGGAGCCGCGCTCGTCGGCGCGGATCACCTGGGTGAGGAAGGCGTCGTTGGGCGGCGTCACCGAACCGTCGTTGGCCCATTCCACCTCGATCTCGGCGAAGGGCACCGGCTCGCCGTCACGACGGACGATGCCGCGGAAGAGATTACCGGTCCACAGGCCGGTCGGGCGGACGAGCGGTTCGATCTCGACCGGCAGTCCGACCGAGGCGGCCCAGCCCTCGCCGGAGGCGAAGGCGTCGACCACCACCTTGGCGTAGTGGACGATCCACTTCTTCTCCGCCGCCTCCCAATAGGGTTTCGGCTCGACGAAGAAGACCCCGGCGCCGGGGCCGACGAGCCGGGTGGCGAGGCGCCAGGTGGTCTTGCCACCGACATCGACCGACGTGAGCGAGCCGGTGAGGTCGACGGTCTTGCCGTCGCGGACCATGCCGACACGCGCCGGGCGCGCCATGTCCATCACCGGGCCGCACTCCATCGGATGGGTGAAGACGAGGTCGAAGCTCACCTCGCCGCCCTCGGGCAGGACGTCGGCGGAGGGGAGGATCTCCTGGAAATGCGCGAGAGTCGGCGTCGCCGTGAGCGCGAGGACGAACGAGGCGATCGCGAGGCGACGCATGACGGGCTCCGGAGCGGGGAAGCGACCGCCGTCAGAATAGGATGTTTTTTGATATTTTGCATACTCGAAAAACCACGACCATCGCTTCTTTTTCGAGCAGGCGCGGCGCGGGGGGCGAAGTATCGGACGTTTCCGCCGCCCGGGAAGGCAGGTCGACGCCCGCCCGGGAGGGCCGATCGAGGCCCACGGGCGACAACCAGCTGGGTCGGCCGCGCCGAAGCGCGACCGTGGATGCCGGCGACGCCGCAGCGGGGTGGGGGCGACGGAGGGGCGGCCGACGCGTATGCCGCGGCATCCCCTTCCGTCGCGCGTCCGACCTCAGCCGTAGCGCTCGACGTAGAGCCACTGCGACGGGCTGTAGCGATCGCCGGCGGCGAAACCCGGCGGCAGCCGCCGCTCGAGTTCGGCGATGCGCTCCGCCGTCAGTTCGACCGTCGCGGCACTCGCGTCGTCTTCGAGATGGGCGGCGGTGCGGGTTCCGGGGATCGGCACGACGTGGGATCCCTTGGCGAGCGTCCAGGCGATGGCCAGCGCCGAGGGCGAGACGCCCCAGGATGCCGCCAGATCGAGATATTCCTGCAGTTTGGCACGGTTGCGCTGCCAGTTGACGCCTTCGAAGCGCGGATTGGCGCGGCGGAAGTCGGTCGGCGCGAGGGCGCCCGGATCTTCGAGGTCGCCGCAGAAATAGCCGCGGCCGAGCGGCGAGAAGGCGACGAAGAGGGTGCCGAGCTCGGCGCAGGCGTCGATC
>CALMYM010000339.1 GCA_937873675.1 uncultured Alphaproteobacteria bacterium
CCGCCGACGAGGAAGTTCGGGTGCGGGTTCTTGCCGCCGAAGATGGTGTGGATCTGCACCACGTCGCGCTGCCACGCCAGCGCCTCGAGATAGTGGGCGACCGCCATCAGGTTGGCTTCCGGCGGCAGCTTGTACTCGGGATGGCCCCAGTAGCCGTTCGAGAAGATGCCGAGCTGGCCACCTTCGACGAACTTCACCAGCCGCTTCTGCACGTCGGCGAAGTAGCCGGGGCTCGACTTGGCGTAGGTCGAGATCGACTGCGCCAGCGCCGAGGTCGCCTTGGGATCGGCCTTCAGCGCCGACACCACGTCGACCCAGTCGAGGGCGTGCAGGTGGTAGAAGTGCATGACGTGGTCGTGCACGTACTGCGCGCCGGTCATCAGGTTGCGGATCAGCTGCGCGTTCTCGGGGATCACGTAGCCGACGGCGTTCTCGACCGAGCGGACCGAGGCGAGACCGTGCACCAGGGTGCAGACGCCGCAGATGCGTTGGGCATAGGCCCAGGCGTCACGCGGATCGCGGCCCTTGAGGATGATCTCGATGCCGCGCACCGAGGTGCCGGACGAGTAGGCCTTGGTGATGGCGCCGTCGGCGCCGGTCTCGGCTTCGATACGAAGGTGGCCTTCGATTCTGGTGATGGGGTCGACGACGACACGCTCGGTCATGGGGCGCGCTCCGGGTTCCGATGCTCCCGGCCGTCATCGAAAGAGAGGCCGGAGCGAGAGATGGGGCGGGCGGAAAGAGGTCCGCCCGTTCGAGGGATCGATCAGACGCCGCGCCGGGCGAGGAAGGCACCGGTGGTGCCCCTCGACACGAAGACGAGGAAGGCGTGGAACAGCTTGCCGAACGGCAGCCACACGAAGAGCAGCGCCACCGACAGGATGTGGATGGCGAGCAGCGTCTCGTAGCGGGCGCCGACATGGCCGACCGCGACGAGGCCGGTGATCACCGGGAAGACCGTGACGAACCACGCGAAATAGTCGCCGACGCCGGAGATGAAGCGCTGCACCGGGTTGGTGAGGCGACGCACCAGGGCGGCGACCAGCGACACCAGGGTGATCGCGCCGACCACGTAGACGACGCCGGACGGCAGCGTCGGCCAGGAGAGGCCCGTCAGGTTCTTGATGAACAGAACATGCGGGCGGAAGCCGAACACGACGATCGCCAGACCGATGTGGAACACCCATCCGTTGAAGAAGGAGAAGCGTTCGGCGAAGGCGAAGGTCGGATGCGGCACCATGCGGCGGAAGATCTCCCGCAGCGCCGCCCCGACCGGGCCGGGCATGCCGAGACGCGGCACGGTGCGATCGGCGGGCTTGCCGAGGAACAGGATGGCCAGCAGGCGCCAGAGCGTACCGAAGACCAGGACCACCATGGCGACGTTGATCGCCGGGCCGCGTGCGAAATCCAAGAGATCCATGGTCCTCACCCCTTGTTCAGGCTGGACTTGCGATGGCGGGCGACCGCGGCTGCGGCCACACCGGCGACCGCGCCGGCCAGAGCCGCGCCACCGACGAGCTTGGCGGTCGGGCCGATCGAGCCCGACAGCGGCACGTAGAAGCCGCCCTTGTCCCAGAAATCCGGCTCCGAGCAGCCCAGGCACCCGTGACCCGACTGGATCGGGAAGGACACGCCGCCGTTCCACTTCATGGTGGCGCAGGCGTTGTAGGTGACCGGTCCCTTGCAGCCGAGTTCGTAGAGGCACCAGCCGTCGCGCGCGCCCTGATCGTCGAAGGCGTGGGCGAACTGACCGCGCTCGTAGAACGGCCGGCGATAGCAGCGATCGTGGATGTTCTCGCCGAAGAAGGCCTTGGGCCGACCGAGATGGTCGAGCTCGGGCACCTTGCCGAAGGAGAGGATGTAGGCGACCGTGCCGGTCATCGCCTCCGGGATCGGCGGGCAACCGGGGATGTTGATCACCGGCTTGTCCTTGACCAGATCGCCGATCGACACCGCGCCGGTCGGGTTCGGATTGGCCTTGGGGATGCCGCCGTAGCAGGCGCAGGTGCCGACCGAGATCACGGCGAAGGCGTCCTTCACCGTCTCCATCAGCGTGTCGTAGTTGGAGTGGCCGGCGGTGGTCGAATAGATGCCGCCGTCCTTCATGGGCACCGAGCCGTCGACGACGACCACGTACTTGCCCTTGTTCTCGGCCATCGCCGCGTGGCGGGCCGCCTCGATCGCCTCACCCGACGCCGCCTGCAGCGTGTGGTGATAGTCGAGCGAGATGAAGTCGAAAATCAGGTCCTCGAGGGTCGGGCCCTTGGACCGGGTGATCGACTCGGTGCAACCGGTGCACTCCTGGAAGGAGAGCCAGATCACCGACTGCCGCTTGGCCTTGGCCAGTTCCGCCGCCATCGCTCGCGAGGTCGCCGGAGGCAACGCCATCAGCGAACCGAGCCAGGACGCGTATTTGACGAAGGCGCGACGCGACACGCCGTGCTCCGCCAGTCGTTCGCCGAGTGTCTTCTGATCAGCCACGGGACATGTCCTCCTCGTCGGCAGCGGTTGGTTCTTGTGGTCCGGTCGTGACGACGGCGTCGGCCATGCGCCGGGCGGCGAAGGCGACGTCGTCGGGATGGGAAACGAGAATTTCGGGGATGCGGGTGACGTGCACCTCTTCGGCGGCGATCTCGTCGCCGTCGCCGAAATGGCGCACCCACCAGATGCCGGCCCAGCCGGTCTCGCGCACTTCCGAGCGGCCGGCGACCTCGAGCGTCGAGGTGACTTCGCCGGTGCCGAGCTTCTCGGAGAGAGCCTCGAGGTCGCTCGGCCCGAACGGCAGGCTCCTCAGATCGACCACCGTCTCTTCGCCGGTCTCGGCGAGGCGCACGAGCGCATGCGCCAGTTCGGCGAAGACGGCGTCGGCGAGCGACGTGGCGGGCGCGGGATGGCCGCAGTCGGCGTTCATCGGGAAGCTCCCCAGCTCTCGAGAATGGCCGCGACCTCGCCGCGCGCCTGCGGAACCGCCGCCAGCACCTCGGCCCGAGGTTCGGCGCCGAGGCTCAGGTCCCCGGCCTGGATGGCGACGAGCGCCCGGCGGGCGGGCTTGGTGCCGATCAGGTCGGCGGTGAGGATCAGGTCGGATACGGCGATCTCGTGCGGGGTCGAGCGGTTGGTGCGCAACAGCGCGTCCATGTCGTCGCCCTCGAAGCGGCGCACTTCGCCGACGGAACCGCCGAAGTCGGCGGCGTCGACGAGGATCACGCCACCGGCATTCTCGATCAGGGGGAGGAGTGCGAGGCCGATGGTTCCGCCGTCGTGATAGACGACGCCGTCCTCGGCACTTCCGTCGCGTTCGGCCGCTTCGATGAGCTCACGCACGACGTGAACGCCGATCCCGTCGTCGGTCAGGATGGTGTTGCCCACCCCCAACACCACGATACCGGATTCGTTTCCGTCCTGTGACATGGCACCACCCGTGCATGTGTACTTTATGGACTTCTAATATTCGCAAGCTTTGACCAGGATCAAAAATCTTCTGGAATACCAGAGTGCGCCACCGACGCTTTCGAGCCCGATTTTCCCGTCGCCGCGCAGCGTCCGACGGTCGTTTCCGCCGGGTGAGAGAGGATGCGCGGACGAATCCTCCCCCGTTCGGTGCCGAGCCGTCGCGAAGAAGGCACGGCACCGAGCCGTTCGGGCTCTGGTGTTATTTCAGTCCTGGAAGATACGACGCCCTGATCGGCGTCGGATCAGCCGCCGCAGCCGGCGAAGCCGTCCGCCGCCATCTTGGCGTCGTACTTGTCGGCGACCGCCGGGCCGGGGGTGAGCGTCCCCTTGACGTCGCCCCAGTTCTCCGGCTCCAGCTCGACCACCCGCGCGGAGTAGGGGTCGTCGTTGGCCAGCGTCGGCGTGGCGACGAGGGCGTCGTTGACCGCCGCGACGTTGCCGCCGGCGGCCGACTTGGCCGGGCCGACCCACTTGCCGCTCTCGACCGTCGCGCAGGACTTGCCCGCGGCGATCGGCTTACCCGGCTTCTTCGGCGTGAAGGCGACGAGCTTGCCGGCCAGCGCCACGGCGACCTGGGTCATGCCGATGCGCACCTTGCCGTCGGGCATCTCGCGATACCAGGTGTGGGAGTCGACGTCGTAGAGCAGATCGTCGGGGAGGTTGCAGCCACGAACCACGGGCATTTTGGTCTTCCTCTGTTCGATCTCGGTCGCATTTCGGTCCGGTGCGGCGCTCGCGACCTCGGTCGCGGGTGGCCCGGCCCCTCTTCTTACCGGAAACCTTGCGGTCTCCCGATTCCTCGCCGACTTGCCGCGGCTCTTTCGAGCCTGGGTCGCGGCGGCCGGAAAATCCATCTTCGGGTGGCGCCCGGGACGTTCCGAGAGACGGAACGGACGCCTCGCCGAAGAGCCGGTTCGGCGCCCGCTCCGACGGCTCCCGTCGGCGCGAGCCGAACGTCGGCGGGAGCCCTCCGTCGTGGGGGGCCCCGACGGAACGCTCAGTAGGTGAGCACCTTGACCTCGTCGTCCTCCATGATCTGTTCGATCAGGTAGGCGCCGCCGACCACGCCGGAGCACTCCGGGATCAGATCGTCGACGGTCATGTCGTAGAGATCGAGGTTGGGCGAGCACGATTTGAACACCGCGCCGGCCTCGTGGGCGTCCTTGATGAAGTCGTAGACCGACTTCGGGCTCCCTTCCTTCACCACCAACTTCTCGGCGACACCCTTCTTCATCAGGATGCCGGAGGCGGCGGTGCAGATCACCTCGACCTCGTAGTCCATCGCCGCGGCGACGGTCGCCTGGAAGAACGGCGCGCCCAGTTCGGCCGGATCGTTCGGATCGGTGTTCGCCATGATGATCAGGAGCTTGCTGGCCACGTCTATTCTCCTCCTGTTCGACCGAAGGGGCGGGGTGTCCGCATCGACTCCGTGGTCTCACATTATGATATTCTAATGTTACGACCCTTCGTCGCCTTCGGCGTCCGTCTTTCCCCTCTGCGACAGCGCTGTCAGCTGGAAACGGAATTTCCAGTGAAGGCCGTTTCGATGGCGTCGGCGAAGTCAGCCGCCCCCGCCGAAAGCAAGCCGATCTCCGCCGCGGCGAAGAAGGCCTCGATGCGCGGACGGACCTCTTCGAGCGTCGCACCGCGCAATGTCGACTCCAGATCGAAGACCGTGCGAGGCGGCGTGACGAAGAAATCCCCGGTGATCAGGGCCTCGCGGATGCGAGGGCTGGTCCCCTCCCCCTCCAGGCGCACGAAAGCCTCGATGGTTCCGCCCTTTCCGGTGATGGAAGCATGGCGAGCACCTTCGGCCGGCGTATCGATCTCGGCGACGAAGTCGTCGGTGCCGATCTCCTCGTCGAAGGCCGTGCGCGCCAGATCCTCTTCCCGTGCGGTGATGGCGCCGCGTTCCGTGGCGATGCCGAGACCGTCGCGGAAACCGTCGAGGAGCGCCTCCTGGATCGCCTCGCGGGTCGGCATGGCGTCGCCGAGCAGCCCCTTCAGCGTGGTGATGCGGGCGCCGGCGTCGTCGAGCGCCCGCTTGGCGAGCTTGGCCGCCGGCACGTTGAGCGCCTGCATCATCCGCGCCGGGTCCATGTCGGCGAGGATGGTCGCCTGATAGAACAGCGTGTCGCCGTCGAAGAAGCCGCCGGTGCCGGAGATCTTGCGACCGTCGACCTCGATGTCGTTGCGCGGCCGATAGCGCGCCTCCACTCCGAGCTTGGTCAGACCGAGGGCGATCGATTCACAGATCGCCTTGGCCAGGTCGCCGAGCGAGGTGATGCCGAGCGTCGACTTGTGGAAGACCAGTTCGACGCCGAACTGACCTTCGTCCATGTAGAGCGCGCCGCCGCCGGTGATGCGGCGCACCGTGCCGACTCCGTTCTCCCGACACCAGTCGAGACGGATCTCCTTCGACAGCGACTGATGCCGTCCGACCAGCGCCGTCGGCGGGAAGGTCAGGAAGCGGATCGTGTCGGGGATCTCGCCCGCCTTGTGGGCCTCGATCAGCGCCGCATCGAAGGCGATGTTGGCGCGCCCGTCACGCAGGCCGGTGTCGATGACTCGGAAGGTCTTGGTCATCCTCGGGCCTCCGGCATCTTCCAGCCGAGCTGGCGGCGGATCTTGGCGCGGTCGCGCTTGTTGGGCTGGAACGGGAAGCTCGCGATGTTCGACGGCGGGCTGTCGCCGTACGGCCGATCGCAGGCCGAGACGTCCTCGGCGATCTTGCCCGGGCAGCCCGAGGTGCGGAACGCGGTTCCCGCCTCGATCACCGTGTCGACTTCCCGCTCCGGCAGACCGTAGTCGATCACCCGGCCATGGTTGTCGAAGCGCATGTGCTCGAGCCGCACGTCGCGATAGTCGATCAGGTAGCGGGCGAGCTGGACCCGGCGCCACTGGTCGCGCGGCGTCGCCGGCAGATGGTCCATCAGCGAACCGCTCTCCGGGTAGAACGAGAACATGTGGCTGTGACCGCCCATGTCCTTCACCCGCTGCACCATGGTCAGCATCTCGTGCTCGGTCTCGCCCATGCCGGCGATCAGATGCACGCCGATCTTCTCACGCCCGAAGATGTCGGCGGCGTGCTCCATCACCTCCCAGTACTTCTCCCAGTGATGCGGTCCCTCGACGGTCTTGCCGCGGGTGCGCTCGAAGAGCTCGGGCGTCGCCGCGTCGAAGGCGACGGTGAAGATGTCGGCGCCGAGATCCTTGAGGCGCTGCACGTCGGCGCGGCTCATGGTCGTCGGGTTGGAGAGGATCGACACCGGAATGTCCGAGGGATCGATCCGGTCGGTCCAGGTCTTCAGTACCGTCACCGTGTCCATGTCGGACTTCGGATGGGTGATCATCGAGATGCACATGCGGTGGAACGAGGTCTTCGTCCCCTGGGCCTTCACCCGGTCGACGATCTCGACCATCGGCACCGCCGGCCAGTCGACACGGATGAAGTTGCGATCGGCGTAGTCGCGATCGGCTTCGCGATGCCGGGCGAGGCCGCAATAGGCGCAGTTGGCGCGGCAGCCTTCCGGGTAGGTGAGCAGCAGGTTGAGGCAGTGGGTGCAGGCGCAGCGGTGCATCTTGCCGCCCATCAGCCCCAGCGAGATCGCGGCGGCCGTCGACACCTGCACGTACTCGGGCGAGCGCATGTCCGGCGTCTGGATGTTGTGGTTGGGCAGATAGACGCCCTGGGGCGCCACCGCGTTGGCCTTGACGCGCCCGCCGTTGCGGGCGTCGGCCGGCGCTTCCGCCGGGGTGCGCGGCTGCATCGCCTCGAAGGGGTTGAAGTCGATCGCACCCTCCTTGGTCGGACGCGTCCTGACCGGGGTCTCGAGACAGCTCATGCGGCTACTCCTTGGGATGAGACGACCCGCGCGAAGCGCGGAACCCTTCTCCCCTCGCGGGAGAAGGTGGCGCGGAACGCGCCGGATGAGGGGGCGCGCGCGGAGCGCGCAGCGGGTGCGGAACAGCGAGCGCGGTGCGAGAGGCGAGGCCCAGCCCCCTCATCCGCCCTTCGGGCACCTTCTCCCACAAGGGGAGAAGGGGCGAGCGTGAGGCTCGGACGGTGCCGGGAACGGCAGAGGTCGAAGACGTGGGTCATTCGGCCGCCTCCCGATCGTCCCAGTAACTCTCCCACGCGATCCACGATCGCTGCAACTCGCTCGGCCCGAGCCGACCGCCCGCATGTGCCGCCAGCACACTTTCGCGGCGGCGGCGGGCGCGGTCGAGCGCCGGTCCGAAAACGTCGGTGATCTCCTCGGCGTAGTCGTCGAGCGCGTCGGCGCGTCCGGCGACGATCTCGCCCGCCGCTTCGCCGGCCATCCGCCCGGAGACGACGGCCGAGGCGATGCCGGCACCGGTCACCGGATTGGTGAGGCCGCAGGCGTCGCCGGCGAGCAGCACCGGGGTCGGGCTGAGCGATCCGGTCGGCGGCAGGAGGCCGCCCGCGGGAATCGCGCCGCCGGTCATGGCGACGACCTCCCAGCCGACGCGGCCCTCGCGCACCAGCGTGGCGTGGAGCCCTTCGAGCAGGACACGCAGCCAGCGGCGCTCTCCGGCATCGACGCCCATGCCGAGATTGGCGACCTCGCCCTTGGGGAAGAGCCAGCCGTAACCGCCGGGGGTGGTGGCGGAGAGGAAGATGTCGGTGGCGCGGTGCGGCACGAGGAGCGGCACGGTGATCTGCCGCGTGTGCGAGAGCACACGGTTGACGCTGCCGATGGCGCGACCGGCGAGCGAATGCGGCCCGTCGGCGCCGATGATCACCGCCGCGGTGCTCCGCGGACCGTCGGAGAGGCGGGCACCGCCCTCGTTCGCCCCCGCGACGGCCCGGCCGAAAAGGCCGGCGGGGCCCGCCGTGCGGGCCGTTTCGACCAGACGAGCGTCGAACGCGGCGCGATCGATGATGTGGCCCGGCAACGGATCGATCCGCGGCCCGTCCCCTTCGGTGTAGCTCGCCATCGCCTCGATCGGCTGCACGACGTCGCGCGAAAGGTCGCGCACCTCGGCCCCCAGCGACAGCGGCACGAACTCGGCGCACTGCACCGGAAGCCCGGGGACCGCGCGCTTGTCGAGGCCGATCACCCGCGCCCCCGCCTTCGCCGCCGCCGCGGCGGCGGACGCACCCGCCGGCCCGAGGCCGAGGACGAGGACGTCGCAATCGGGGGTGGGGGCGGCGTTCATCACGCGGCGCAGGGGGCGAAGGTCCCCTTCCCTGCGATGCGGCCTTCGCCGATCTCCTTCATCGAGCAACAGGCCATCTGCTGCTCGAACGGCCGGTCGATCATCCGCGCCACCTCGACCGCGCCTTCCGCCGGGAAGGCGATGTCGTCGAGACCGGCCATCACCGCATAGGCGTCGGTGACGCGTTTGTGCATGCCGGCGGGGCGGGCGCAGCCGAGGAGAACGTCGCGATCGGGGATGCGGGCGCGGCCCTCCAGGAAGATGCGGCCGATGTCGGCGGTCGCCGGCTCCACGAAGGATCCGGGCTTGGCGTAGAACGGCATGATCACCACGAAGACCAGTGAATGGACCGGGTGGCGCGCCACCATGTCGAGCGCCCGCGCCTCGCCGAGGATGCGGCCGTAGTGCAGGCCGATGACGATGTGGGGGACGACCTCCATCGAGGTCTCGGTGAGCGCCGCGAGCGTCTCCTCGAAGTCCTCGACCCGGCGGTCGAGATGGTAGACCTCGCGAATGGTCTCCTGCGCCCCGATGACGTCCATCATGACGGTGTCGACGCCGGCCGAGGCCATCGCCTTCGCTCGTGCCCGGTCGATCAGCGCCGAATGGAGCGCGATCTTGAGCTCGGGGAAGTCGCGCTTCAGCCCTTCGATCACCGGATAGAATCGCTCGTAGCGGATCTCGTTGCGCTTGTCGGAACCGCCGGAGAGCAGGAAGCCCGAGAGCCCGCGCAGCGCGATCATGTCGCGAACCCGCCGGTCGAACTCCTCCGGGTGCAGCGCCGGGATCATCGGCTTCAGGA
>CALMYM010000340.1 GCA_937873675.1 uncultured Alphaproteobacteria bacterium
GTGGTCCAAGCGCAGCGTCCCAAACCTCCGCCTCTGGCGGAGGTCAATGACTTTCGTGGGAGGGTCCGAAGGAACGGATCATGGCCGGCCCTCCGGGTTCAGGAGAGCCCGCAGCGCCTTGAGGCCGCGATGGAGATTGACCTTGAGCGAACCGACGCTGCGGCCGGTCTCGGCAGCGGCCTCCGTCAGGGATTGTTGTCGCAGCGACAGCCGCTCGACGGCGTCGCGCTGGGCGGTGGGAAGTTCGGCGATGCCGCCACGGATGCGATCGATGGCATTGGTCGTGGCGAAGGGCTGCGGGTCGCCGCTCTCGTCCGCATGGGTCTCGTAGGCGTCCGGTGAGGACACTTCGTGCATCGCGTGCCTGTGATGGCGGCGAGCGGCGTCGATGGCCCGCCGGTCGGTGATCATCGCCAACCAGACGGCGAAGGGCCTTGACGGATCGTAAGTCTGACGTGCGCGGTGGATCGTCAGCAGCACGTCCTGAATGATGTCGTCGACGATGTCGGGATCGGCGCCCCGACGTTGCAGCCGACGGCGGATCCTCGGGAGACAGGCCCGCAGCAGAGCCTCGTAGGCCGGACGATCGCCGTCCTGCGCCGAACGCATCAGGGTCCGTAGGCGGAGGTCCTCGGCCTCCGCCTCGCGCGATATCCCGACGTTCGTCACCGCATCCATGACTCGGCTCGATCCCCCCATCACCGGAGCCCACGATACCTCTCGGTCGATGGTTCGACCGGAGGCGAGAGAGGCCGCTACGATAGGCAGATCGATGTTCATGTCAGTGACCGGGATCAAACGGCTCGGGACCGTCGTTCGAACCCTTATTCGTAGCGAATGCCTTCGCGTTACACGGTGTCGTCCAATTTTCGCAAAGTCTCGATTTCCGGCTGAAATCCTGGTCGAAGGTCGCGTCTCGGTGGTCTGTGCCGCGCCGGCGGCGCAGATCTGAGGTATGTGTGGAGATTAGACGCAATCCAATTCGAGCGAACCGCCCTAAGTGTTTATCCGGGGATCGGGTGAATACGACACGGTCGAATACTTATACGACGGATTTTGCCGAGGAGGCGTGTAACCAGGGTTCCGGGCGAAGCGAATACGAAGTCGAACGGTGGATTTCGGCCTCCAGGGGCGAACGTGCCGTTTCGCTGCGTCTTCCAGGAGGACCACATGTCTTCGCCTCGCAATCTCCGCTCGCGCCTCGCCACGGTCGCCGCCGTCGGGCTTCTCTTCGCCGTGACCGGCACCGCGCCGCTCTTCGCTCAGACGATGCCGATGGCCGCGCCCGCCGCTCCGATGGCCGCCCCGGCCGCGCCGATGGCGGCGCCCGCCATGCCGATGGCGGTCGACCGCGCCAAGATCCTCGCCGCGGCCGGCGTCTACGGCAACTTCTCCACCTACAAGGTGCGTCCGGACCTCTACCGTCTGCCGGCGGCCGAGCGGAAGGGCATGGCCGGCGAAGTGGCGATGCTGATCGACAAGTACAAGGAGAAGATCATCGTCGATGCCTACCTCTCCCGTGGCCTGTCGGCGTCGAGCGACTTCTTCCTGCGCGTCCACGGCACCGATCTGGTGGCGGTGCAGAACTTCCTCGTCGACTTCAAGGCCTCGCGGATCGGCGTCTACAGCGAGGTCACCGAGAACCTCACCGGCATCACCAAGGCGTTGAACTACGTCACCAAGGACAAGTCGACGGAATTGAACGCGGCGCTGTTCGCGGCGACCTATCAGGGTGATCCGCCGCGCTATGCCATCGTCGTGCCGATCAAGAAGAGCGGCGAGTGGTGGAACCTCTCCGACGAGCAACGCCTCAAGGAGATCGAAACCCACACACATCCGACATTGCAATATCTCGTCAACGTCAAGCGCAAGCTCTATCACTCCACCGGTCTCGCCGACGCCGATTTCATCACCTACTTCGAGACCAACGACCTCGGCGCCTTCAACAACCTGATGCTGTCGCTCGCGAAGGTTCCCGAGAACAAGTACCACGTGCGTTGGGGCAGCCCGACCATCCTCAGCACCATCCAGCCCGTCGAAGCGGTGATCAACGCGGTGACCACCACGCCGTGATCGCCGAGACGCATCCCCATGCGGCGCCGAGGCACCCGCTCCGGCGCCGCGCAGACCTGAATGTCCAGATGTGATCGGGGGACCGACATGACCACGAGCCGGCGCAACTTCATCAAAGGGAGCCTGTCCGCCCTCGCGGCCGGCGGCCTCCCCTTCACATCCGGTCGAGCCGCCTTCGGCGCGTTGATGCCGAACAAGAACCGTCCCTGGGAAGACGCGCTGCGCGAGCAGTTCATCGGCGAGAAGGTGGTGCGGACGGTCAACCTGCCGAACTGCACCGGCTCCTGCGGCTGGAACGTCGTGGTCAAGGACGGCATCGTCCAGCGCGTCGAGCCGCCTTACGACTATCCCGACGACGAATACAATCCGCGCGGCTGCATGAAGGGCCAGACCTATCATCGCCGCGTCTATTCGCCGGGCCGCGTCAAGTTCCCGATGAAGCGCGTCGGTCCGCGCGGCGGCGGCCAGTGGAAGCGCATCACCTGGGACGAGGCCTTCGACTTCATCGCCTCCGAGATCAAGCGGATCTCGGCGAAATACGGCAAGGAGACGGTGTGGATCTACCCGCCGGTGCCGGCCACCGGCATCGTCAAGCAGGGCGCCGGCTTCCGCTTCGCCGCCGTCAACGGCTTCGGCCTCGGCACCTTCTACAATTGGTACGGCGACCTGCCGCTCGCCCACCCGATCACCTGGAACGTCCAGACCGAGGAACACGAGTTCAAGGACGTCCAGAACACCAAGTACGCCATCATCTGGGGTTCGGACGTGGTCCAGACCCGGATGCCCGACGCGCATTTCTTCACCGACGCCCGCGCCAAGGGCGTCAAGCTCGTCTACATCTCGCCCTACTTCGATCCGACCGCCACCGCCGTCGACGAATGGGTGCGGGTGCGCCAGGGCACCGACGGCGCGCTGGCGCTCGGCATGTGCCACGTCGTGGTCAAGCGCGGCCTCGTCGACGAGGCCCATCTCCTCAAGACCACCAGCGGCCCGCTCCTGGTGCGTCGCGACACCGGCAAGTACCTCAAGGCCTCCGACGTCGCCGCCGACGGCGACCCGAAAGCCTTCATGGTGTTCGACAAGGCGGCGGGCAAGCCGGTGGTCGACACCTACTTCTCCGACAAGCCGCCGCTCACCGGCACCTTCGAGGTGACGCTCAAGGACGGCAAGACCGTCGCCTGCGCCACCTCGCACACGCTCTTCCTCGCTCAACTCGAGGAGTACGATCCCAAGACCGTCTCCGAGATCACCGGCGTGCCGGCCAAGGACATCGAGCGGCTGGCGGTCGAATACGCCTCGGCCAAGCCGGCGAGCATCTGGTCGGGCACCGGCATCAATCACTGGTACCACGGCGATCTGATCGGCCGTTCGGTGATCGCGCTCGCCTGCCTCACCGGCAACATCGGCGTCAACGGCGGCGGCGTCAGCCCCTGGGCCGGCCAGTACCTGATGCGCCTCAATCCGGCCGACTACTTCTTCCCGCTCAAGGAAGAGGGCAAACCGGAGCGTTATCAGGCGGTACCGCTCGACACCGCCTACGTGGTCAACGGCCCGACCGAGACCATGGCCAACAAGGCGAAGCTCTGGCGGCAGATCCGCTGCATCTGGGCGGCCGGCGGCAACCTCCTCGGCGAGGCCTCGGACCAGAGCAACCTGATGCGCAAGGTGCTGCCGCAGATCGAGCTGATCATCTCGCCCGAGATCGAGATGAGCACGACGGCGCAGCTCGCCGACATCGTCCTGCCGGTGGTCAGCTGGTACGAGCTGCCGATGGACATCACCACGACGCCCGCCCACCCCTACATCCAGTTGGTCCAGGGCGCGCTCCAGCCGATGTACGAGGCCAAGACCGACATCGAGATCTACTACGAGGTCTGCAAGCGGCTCGGCACCGAGCACATCTTCAAGTTCAATCACCCCGAGCCGGCGGTCGAACTCCTGCTGAAGACCGGCGGGCCCAAGGTCAAGGGCATCACGCTCGAACGGCTGAAGAAGGAGAAGGTGATCCGCGTCAACCTGCCGTCGGCGCCCTATGCCGCCTTCACCGAGGAGGTGGCGGGCAAGACGAAGTTCAAGACCGCCTCCGGCCGTCAGGAACTCTACAAGGACGAAGATCGCTTCATCCAGTTCGGCGAGCAGCTGCCGGTCCACAAGGAACCGCACATGGCGACGCCCTTCGGGCCGTCGAAGCCGTGGCGCGAGGCCAAGAAGGAACGCAATCCGCTCCACGAGAAATATCCGCTGGTCTACCACTCGCGGCACACCCGTTGGAGCGTCCACTCGTCGTGGCGCACCACCTCCGACATCCTCAAGCTCGACGACATCGGCCAGCCGCTGCTCGAGATGAACCCGAAGGAGGCGGCCAAGCGCGGCATCGCCGCCGGCGACTGGGCCACCGCCTACAACCAGCACGGCTACGTCAAGGCCAAGGTCAAGCTGCGTGAATCGGTACCGATGGGCGCGGTCGTCATCTACTTCGGCTGGCAGCGCGAGCAGATCCGCGAGGGTCACTGGAACGCCCTGACCCACAACGACATCAACCCGATCCACGAGATCTACTTCATCCCGAACGTCTGGGGTCCGGTCTCCGGGCACTTCGATCAACTCTGCGAAGTGAAGAAGGCTTGAGGAGGGAGGACACCATGTCGGAAGAACTCTGGCAGAAATACTACGGCAAACCCAACCCGAAGTACGGCAATCGGGTGCAGTACGGCATGTTGATCGACATCAACAAGTGCCTCGGCTGCCACAGCTGCACCATGGCCTGCAAGCAGACCTGGACCAGCGGGCCCGGTCAGGAGGACATCTACTTCAACAGCGTCTCGACCCAGCCCTACGGCAAATACCCCCGCCACGAGGGCGACCCGAAGGACTCGTCGAAGTACGACTACCGCCACTCGAACCTCTATCAGGACACGCCGAAGGGAGAATATCCCAATCTCTGGCAGTTCTCCCTGGCTCGGCCGTGCAACCGCTGCGCCGACCCCGCCTGCATCCCGGCCTGCCCGACCCGTTCGATCTACAAGAACCAGGACGGCATCGTTCTGATCGATCAGGACAAGTGCGAAGGCTTCCAGTATTGCGTCAAGGCGTGCCCCTACGACAAGATCTACTACAACTCGGTGACCAAGAAGTCGCAGAAGTGCATCTTCTGCTTCCCGCTCCTGGAGAAGGGGCAGGAGCCGCAGTGCGTGAAGAGCTGCGTCGGCAAGATCCGCGTCTTCGGCAACCTGATGGACCCGGAGAGCGCCATCTCCAAGCTGATCCGCGATCCGTCGCTCGGCGCCAAGCCCTACACCCCCGAAGTCGGCCTGAAGGCGACCCATCGCGTCATCAACCCGATCGAGCCGCGGCAGTATCGCCCCGACTTCGGTACGGTCCCGTCGGTCTGGTACGTGCCGCCGCGCAACATCCCGCCGGAGGAGGTGGAGAAGTACTTCGGCTACGCCATGTCCGGTCTCGTCGAGGAGCCGAACCCGGTCCCCGCGAACCTGAAGATGAAAGACATCTGAGGAGGCGGGAGCGATGACGATGCCACACGACGACCACGGCCGGGGGGCAGCTCCCGGCGAGGCGCCGATCGAACGACCGGTCTTCGGTCGCGCCTCGATCTACCATTTTCTCGAACTGGCGCTCGCCCATCCCGACGAGGACGGGCTCGACTGGATCGCGGCGCCGTCGACCGAGGCGGCCCTCGGCGCGGCGCTCGACGACCTCTCCCGGGCGGAAGCCCTGGTCGAGGCGCGGGCGGCGCTGGCGGCCTTCTTCGCGAAGCTGCGCGCCACCACGCACGACCTCGTCGAGGCGGAGCACATCGCCCTGTTCTCGGCGAATTTCCCGACCGTGCCCTGCCCGCCCTACGGCTCGCTGTTCACCGTCGAGGAAGCCAAGCGCCTGGAGGAGATGACGGCGATCAAGGCCTTCTATCGCGACAGCGGCTTCGACGTCGTCGGCGCCTTCGACGATCTGCCCGACCATCTCTGCGTCGAGCTCGAGCTGCTGCACGGCCTCGCCCACCGGGCGGAGACGGCAGAGGACGGCCGCGAGGTGGCCTGGGCACGAGCCCGCGCCGCGACCTTCATCGATCGCTTCCTGGCGCCGTTCATCGATCGGCTGGCGGCGATCGCCGAGGCCGCCGAACCGGACAACGCCTACCCCCGCC
>CALMYM010000341.1 GCA_937873675.1 uncultured Alphaproteobacteria bacterium
GCTGTGGGGCATCGGCGGCGCCTTCTTCTGGGCCTTCGCCGCCCGCTTCGGCACCGCCAAGACGCTGACCATCGGCGCCGGCCTCTATGCGCTGGGCCTCCTCGCCATGGGCTGGGCGACGACGCCGCTGGCTTTCCATGCCGCCGGGGTCACCGTCGGCCTCGGTGTCGCCGGGTCGGCCTTCGGCATCGTCATGGCGGCCTTCGGCCGGGCGGTGACGGCGGAGAAGCGGACGATGGTCTTCGGCTTCGCCACCGCCGCGGGCTCGTTCGGACAGTTCCTGTTCTCGCCGGTGACGCAAGGGTTGATCCAGGCCTACGGCTGGTACGACAGCCTCACCATCCTCGCGGCGCTGATGGCGCTGATCCCGCTCCTCGCCATCCCGCTGATGGGCAAACCGCCGGCGAAGATGTACCACGGCCACGATCAGTCGATCGGCGAGGCGCTCAGGGAAGCGCTCGGTCATCGTTCCTACCTGCTGCTCACCGCCGGCTATTTCGTCTGCGGCTTCCAGGTCGCCTTCATCGGCGTCCACTTCCCGGCCTATCTCGCCGACGTCGGGATGGAGGCGAAGTGGGGGGTGATCGCGCTGATGCTGATCGGCGCCTTCAACGTCGTCGGCTCGCTCGGCTCGGGCTTCATCGGCATGCGGGTGCCGAAGCGCTGGCTCCTCAGCTTCATCTACCTCTCGCGCTCGGTGGTCTTCACCGTCTTCCTGCTGGTGCCGGCGACGCCGACGAGCGTGGTGATCTTCGCCTCGGTGCTCGGCGTGTTGTGGCTCTCCACCGTGCCGCCGACGAATGCGCTGGTCGCGCTGATGTTCGGCACCCGCTACCTCGCCATGCTCGGCGGGATCGTCTTCTTCTCCCACCAGATCGGCTCGTTCCTCGGCGTGTGGCTCGGCGGTTGGCTCTACGACCTCAACAAGAGCTACGATCCGGTGTGGTGGATCGGCGTGGCGCTCGGCCTCTTCGCCGGCCTCGTCCACCTGCCGATCCGCGAGGAGCCGGTCGAACGGCCGCTGCCGGGCGCGGCGGCGCAGCCGGCGGAGTGAGGGGGGGGCGGTCATCCCTCCCCGTTGCGGCACCTTCGCGTCGTTCCGCGACGCGCGGATCGGCGTCGGTGCGCGATCCTTCGAGACGGGCCTGCGGCCCTCCTCAGGATGAGGCGTCGGAGAATTGCGACATGGAACAAGCCCCTCATGCTGAGGAGGCGTCCGGAGGACGCCGTCTCGAAGCATCGCGCACAATGCGGAAATCGACTCGTCCGAACTTCGCCGCGGTACGCGCGCGGGGCCGGCGCGCGCCTCGGTCGCCATGACGCCCCGGCTCACACCGTCGCGCGGGCCACGACGTCGTCGACGTTTTCGAAGAGAACCCGGCCGTCGACGCGGGTGACGCCGGTTTCGGTGACCAGCAGCAGCGTCGGGACGCCGCGGGCGCCGACGCTCTCCATGAGATCGCGGGCGAGCGTGGCGCGCTGGTTGAGCGCGTGGATCACCGCGTCGTCCTCGGCGAGGAAGGCGGCGATCACCTCCTCCTTCACCCCGGCGCGGCGCAGCACGTCGGCGACCACGGGTTCCGTCGTGATGTCGAGGCCGTCGGCCCAGCGCGCCGCCTGGAGCGCATGGAGGACGGAGAGCGCCTTCTCCGGCTCGACGAGCTGCACCGCGGTCAGCGCCAGCGTCGCCGGACCGCTGTCGATCTTGCCGCCCTCCTGCCCCAGCACCTTGTCGCGATAGGCGTCCGAGAAGGGCTGACCGGTGAGGGCGTGGATCTTCTGGTCGTTCTCCCAGGCGTAGCGGGCGAACTCGGGGGTCAGCTCACGATCGCCGATGAAGATGCCGGAGGCCACCACCTCGAGCCGGCGTCCGCTCTCGGCGAGCTTCTGCAGGGCCGGCGCCGCACCCCAGCACCAACCGCACAGCGGATCGATCAGCGCGATCAGCGTGCCGGGGGCGAGGATGTCGACTTCGGCTTCGGGCTCGATCGGCAGGTCGGCTTCGCTCATGTTTTCGTTCCTCTGGCGGCCGCGGGCCGTCGGGCGGTTCCGATCGGGTCGGACCGCCCGGACGGGGTGGCGTCAGCGTCCGGTCTGGCCGCGATGGCGCAGCGCGTGGTCGGCGAGCACGATCGCCATCATGGCTTCGGCCACCGGCACGGCGCGGATGCCGACGCAGGGGTCGTGGCGGCCCTTGGTGATCAGTTCGGTGTCGCGGCCCTGGCGGTCGACCGTGTGGCGCGGGGTGAGGATCGACGAGGTCGGCTTCACCGCGAAACGGGCGACGATGGTCTGGCCCGAGGAGATGCCGCCGAGGATGCCGCCGGCGTGGTTCGACCGGAAGTTCGGGCCGTCGTTGCCGGCGAAGATCTCGTCGGCGTTCTCCTCGCCGGTCAGTTCCGCCGTCTCGAAGCCGTCGCCGACCTCGACGCCCTTGACCGCGTTGATCGACATCAGCGCCGCGGCGATGTCCTGATCGAGCTTGCCGTAGATCGGTGCGCCCCAGCCGGCGGGCACGCCTTCGGCCTGGACCTCGACGATCGCGCCGATCGACGAGCCGGCCTTGCGGATGCGATCGAGATACTCCTCGAAGCGCGGCACGGAGTCGGCATCGGGCGAGAAGAACGGGTTGGTGTCGACGACGCTCCAATCCCAGTTGGCGCGATCGATCGCTTCCGTGCCGATCTGCACCACCGCGGCACGGACCTTCACGCCACCCGGCACGAGCGCATCGAGCACCTTGCGCGCCACCCCGCCGGCGGCGACGCGGGCCGCCGTCTCGCGCGCCGAGGAGCGGCCGCCGCCGCGGTAGTCGCGGATGCCGTATTTGGCGTCGTAGGTGAAATCGGCGTGACCGGGGCGGAACTTGTCGCGGATCTCGCCGTAGTCCTTGGAGCGCTGGTCGGTGTTGCGGATCATCAGCGAGATCGGCGTGCCGGTGGTGCGCTGGCCGTCGGTGGTGTCGTCTTCGAAGACGCCGGAGAGGATCTCGACGAGATCGTCCTCGCGGCGCTGGGTGACGAAACGGCTCTGGCCGGGCTTGCGGCGATCGAGGTCGGCCTGGATGTCGGCGGCGTCGAGCCGGATGCCGGGCGGGCAGCCGTCGACGACGGCGCCGAGCGCCGGCCCGTGGCTCTCGCCCCAGGTGGTGACACGGAAGAGATGGCCGAAAGTGTTGTGCGACATGGACGCCCGCTCGGGTGACGACGAACCGGGCGTCCGGTCTAGGGCACGGCGGCGCGGGCGTCAAACACGGGACGTGAAAGCGGGCGGGCGCGGGTGCCTGCGTCACCGGCGCCCGCCCCGCGATCCGCCGTCACTTGACGTCGAGAATGATGAGGACGCTGTCGGACCGGCGTCCGGTGCCGTCCGAATAGATGTCCGTTTCCGCCTCGACGACCATTTCGTCGCGTCCGCGATAACCGGACGACGAGCGGTAGGTGGCGGTCGACGCGGTGAAGGTCTTGCCCGAACAGGCGCCGCTCCCGGCGGGCCTCTGCTGTTTGCCGAGCGCCAGCGTCCCGTGCGCCGGTGGCCGGATGACGCGGAGGGTGGGCAACGCTCCGAAATAGCAGGTCTCCGGGTCGTAGGAGGCGTAGCTCAGAACGACCGTCGGCGTCCCTGAGCGAACCGTGGCGGGCCCGACCTGGGAGGCGGAGGCGGAGGCGGCGCCGAGGGCCATCAGAACGACTGCGAAACCCGTACGAACGATGTTCATCGTGATGCCCCCCTCACTTCACGTCGAGGTCGATGGTGACGCGATCGCCGCGGCTGCCGCGGCCGTCGATGTAGAGGTCGGTCTCGACGTCGACGACGATCCTGTCGGGGCCGCGATAGCCGGACTTGGAGCGGTAGATCACCGTGATGCCGGGAACCCGGGTGCCTGGACAGCGGGGCGACGTGTTGGGCTGGCTACCGCGCCCCACTTCGACCGAGCCGTGC
>CALMYM010000342.1 GCA_937873675.1 uncultured Alphaproteobacteria bacterium
AGCCGTTTCGATCCGGCCGCACGGTTTTCGAGCGCTCCGATGCGCTGCACAAAACGGCGGCAATGAGGCGAAAACAGCCCGGGCCGTGGGCAGCGGTGACGCCCGATCGGGCCGCGCGACCGTCGCGGTGACGTCGTTCGTGACGCAGCCGCGACCACCGACACCGCGACCGGGTGCGACATCCGGAATGTTGCGTACCCGACCGCCGTCGTGAGAAGGATCGGGTCGATCGCCCCCACCGAGCAGAGGAAATCGGACCTATGGTGTTGCGCGCGCTGATCTTCGACGTCGACGGAACCTTGGCGGAAACCGAGGAGATCCATCGCGACGCCTTCAATCGCGCCTTCGCCGAGGACGGGCTGGCCTGGCACTGGGACGTCGATCTCTATCGCGAGCTGCTGCGCGTCACCGGCGGCAAGGAGCGCATCCGCCGCTATCTGGAGATGGACGGCGTCGCCCCTGCCCTCGACGATGCCCGCATCGCCCGCCTGCACGCCCGCAAGAACGAGATCTACGGCGAGACGGTGCGCTCCGGCCGCTGCACGCTGCGCCCGGGCGTCGCCGAACTCGTTCGCGCCGCCCGCGCCAGCGGCCTGCGCACCGCCATCTCGACCACCACTTCGCGACCCAATGTCGAGGCGCTGCTCGCCGCCACGTTCCCGGGCGCCGAACCCGATCTCTTCGACCCGATCGTCGCCGGGGAGGACGTCGTCGCCAAGAAGCCGGCGCCCGACGCCTACATTCTCGCCGTCGAGAAGCTCGGCCTGCCGGCCGACGCCTGCCTGGCGCTCGAGGATTCGCTGAACGGCCTCACCGCCGCCCGCGCCGCGGGGATCCCGACCATCGTCACCCCGAGCCTCTACACCGCCCACGAGACCTTCGAGGGTGCGGCCCAGGTGATCCCGGATCTGACCGCCTTCGATCTGAAGGCGTGGTGAGCGGCGCGGGTCACCACCACACGACCCGGATCGCCGCCAGCCCGACGACGGTGACGACGATCTCCAGCGGCAGACCGACGCGCCAGTAGTCGCCGAAACGGTAGCCGCCGGGGCCCATCACCAGCAGGTTGTTCTGGTGGCCGATGGGGGTGAGGAAGGCGCAGGAGGCGCCGATCGCCACCGCCATCAGGAAGGCGTCGGGCGAGGCGTTCATCGTCTTCGCCGTCGCCAGGGCGATCGGCGACATGACCGCCGCGGTGGCGGCGTTGTTGACGAAGTCGGAGAGCGCCATCGTCACCACCAGCACGATGGCGAGAGCGGCGAAGGCGTGGCCCGAGGAGAGCCCGCCGATGGCGTGTTCGGCGATGAGCCCGGCCAGTCCGGTGTCGCTGAAGGCCCGCGCCAGCGGCAGCATCGCGGCGAGGACGATCAGCACCGACGGCTCGATGGCGCGATAGGCCTCCTCGGCCGACACGATCCGCGTCGCCGTGTAGCCGAGCACCGCGCCGAGGAAGGCGACCGCCGGCGGCACCAAGCCGGCCGCGGTCGCAGCGATGGCCGCGACGAAGATCGCCACCGCCACCTCCGGCTTGCGCCGGCGCAGCAGCTGCAGCGGCCGTTCGGCCAAGGGCGCCAGTCCGAGCGCCGGCATCGTCTCGTCGATCTGTTTGCGGCCGCCTTGGAGCAACAGCACGTCGCCGCCGCTCCACGGCTGGTCGTGCAGGCGTTGGACGACCCGACGGCCCATGCGCGACATGGCGAGAAGGTTGAGGTTGCGCGTCTCGCGCAGCCGCAGCGACCGCGCCGAGCGGCCGATCTGCTCCGAATTCGGCAGGACGACGGCCTCGACGATGGCGATGCGATCGTCCTGGAGCGAGGCGCGGTCGAGTTCGCGGGCATGCTCGACGACGATGCCGGCGCCGCCGAACTTGCCTTCGAGCGCCTCGGGCGTCGCTTCGACCAGAAAGATGTCGTCGGCCCGCACGATCTGGAACGGGTTCGGCATGGGGATGCGGTTCTTGCCCCGGGTCACCGCCAGGAGGCGGACGTCACCGCCGATCTCCTCCTCGAGCGCCGACAGCGTCTTGCCGATCACCGAAGCGCCCTCCTCGACGCGGATCTCGGTGAGATAGGGACCGATGTCGAGCGCCTCGCCGGCCGCGCCGGTTCCCTTGCGATCGACCGGGACGACGCGCCAACCGATCGTCATCAGATAGGCGATGCCGGCGACGGCCACCGCGACGCCCACCGGGGCGAAGGAGAACAGCGAATAGCCCGAACCCGTCGCCTGTTCGCGGAACGCCGAGACGACGATGTTGGGCGGGGTGCCGACGAGCGTGCACATGCCGCCGAGCATCGAGGCGAAGGAGAGCGGCATCAGCACCTGCGACGACGGCGTGTCGCGCTCGCGCAGGAGCCGCAACACCACCGGAAGAAACAGCGCCAAGGCTCCGACGTTGTTGATGAAGGCCGAGAGGAGTGCGATCGGCGGAGCCAGGGCCAGGATCAGCAGCGTCGGCGATCGCGGAATGTCGCCGATGAGCGAAGTGGCGATCTGCACCGCGCCGCAGGCGACGAGCCCGCGCGACAGGATCAGCACCAGCGCGACCGTCGCCACCGCCGGATCGGCGAAGCCGGAGAACGCGTCCGCCGCCGGCACCACGCCCGCCACGACCGCCGCGAACAGCGCGCCGAGCGCCACCAATTCGTAGGCCCAGCGGCCGTGGACGAACAGCGCCACGGTGACGAGGAGAAGGCCGGAGAGCAGGATCTGTTCGAACGTCATGCGGTATCCCGCGTCGGATTCGACGACCCGATGGTGCGCCGAAACGCGATCCCGGTCCACGCGACACGCTCGACCGTACTCGCCCGGTTCGTCGTGGTACCGCCGCGCCCCGGCACGACGGCGGCCACGCGGGACGGCGCGCGGTCGCATCGAAACGGGGATGATGGGGCGAGCCGTATTCGACGACGAAGCGACCGAATGCGCGGCGAAACGAGACGCGAAACGGCAGAGTTGGCGGACGGGGTGGGATTCGAACCCACGGTGGGCTTCCACCCACGGCGGGTTTCAAGACCGCTGCCTTAAACCACTCGGCCACCCGTCCGGAGGCCCTTCAATGACCTCCCCGGCGACGAAACTCAAGAGGGTGAGGCGACGCGGCTTCGACCGAGCGGTGACGCCCCCTACCCTCCGGTGCCCTGCCCCGCCCGACACACGACGCCGGCGGGGCCATGCCACCGCGGCACCCGGCCTGTCGCGACACTCGGCCTACGGCGACGTCCGGCCTGCCGCAACGTCCAGCCTGCTGCGGCGCCCGACCTGTGGCGACGCCCGGCCTGCCACGGCACCCGGCCTACGGCGACGTCCAGCCCACGGCGGCGCCCGGCCTACGGCGGCACCCGG
>CALMYM010000343.1 GCA_937873675.1 uncultured Alphaproteobacteria bacterium
CCCCCGCCCCCCCCCCCCCTGCCCCCCCCCCCCCAGGGAGGCGGGGGGGACCCCCGCCGCGGATGCACCCGCGCCGGGCGCCCGCCTGCGCATCGCCGGCGAGGCCGCCGCCGGCAACGCCTTCACCGGTACGGTCGAGCCGGGAACCTGCGTCCGCATCTTCACCGGCGCACCGTTGCCCGCCGGCGCCGACACCGTCGTCATGCAGGAATACACGAGCCGCGACGGCGACACCGTGACCTTCGACGAGGTGGCCGAGCGCGGCCGCCACACCCGGTGGCCTCGGCGGGGGGGGCGGGGGCGGCCCCCCACATCCGCCCCGCGGGTGTCGATTTCCACGAGGGCAACGCCGGCCCCCCCGCCGGACCCCGCCTCGATTTCACCAATCTCGGCCTCGTCGCGGCGATGAACCATGCCGAAGTGCCGGTCCATCGCCGCCCGCGCATCGCCGTGCTCGCCACCGGCGACGAACTGGTGCCGCCCGGCGCCACCCCCGGTCCCGACCAGATCATCGCCTCCAACGGCTATGCGATCACCGCGCTGATCGAAGCGGTCGGCGGCGAGGCGATCGATCTCGGCATCGTCCGCGACGACCTCGACGCGACCATCGCGGCGATCCGCGCCGCCTTCGATCTCGGCGTCGAGGTGCTCGTCACCATCGGCGGCGCCTCGGTCGGCGACCGCGACCACGTCCATGCCGCCCTCGCCGCCGCGGGCGTCGAATTCGGCTTCTGGAAGCTCGCCATGCGGCCGGGCAAGCCGCTGATGTTCGGCCGGCGCGGCGCGGCGCGGGTCGTCGGCCTGCCGGGCAATCCGTCCTCGGCGCTGGTCTGCTCGCTCCTCTTCCTGGCGCCCCTGGTGCGCGCGCTGTCCGGCGTGCCCGATCCGCGACCGCGCCAGGAGACCGTCGCCCTCGGACGCGCCGTCGCCGCCAACGACGCCCGGCAGGACTACATGCGCGCCCATCTCGTCGTCGACGGCGAAGGACGGCTCACCGCGGTCCCGGCCGACCAGCAGGATTCCTCGCTGCTGACCCGCTTCGCCGCGACCGACGGCCTCCTGGTGCGCCCGCCCCACGCCCCGCCGGCCGAAGCCGGCGAACCGTGCCGGTTCATCCGCTTCCCCTGACGGATCGCCACCCGAGGCCGCCCACGGCGTCGGGGACCTTCTCCGGTCGGCACCTTAGGCCTCACACCCAGGCGCCGCACCCACCCTCGGCGCGGCCGACATCGCGACGCCACCTCTCCGAACCGAGCGGACCGAAACGACCCGCATCGCGCCCCATGCGCGGTTTGTTCTCGTGTTCGCTTGCGGAACATCCGGGGAACGTGTAGGTTGAGTTCGCGATTTGTACTTGTCGCGAGTCGGTTGCTTCTCCCCGTCGAACGACGTCGGCGCGGAGATCGGCAGACGGCGAACGATCCGGCGAGTGCGAGCGAGATCCGAACCGGCGGGACGATGGTTTCGCCGCGTTTCTTCTTGATCCTGTTCCGCGGCGCGATCTCTCGCGCCGGGACCGACGAGGTGTCGAGCCGATGCTGACGCGCAAGCAGTACGAACTGCTGATGTTCATTCACGAGCGCCTGAAGGAGGCCGGCGTGCCGCCCTCCTTCGACGAGATGAAGGATGCGCTCGACCTCCGGTCCAAGTCGGGCATCCATCGCCTGATCACCGCGCTCGAGGAGCGCGGCTTCATCCGCCGCCTGCCCAACCGGGCGCGAGCGCTGGAGGTGGTACGCCTGCCCGACTCGGTCGCCCCCGGCCTCGCCTCGGCGAGCCGGCCGGGCAAGGGCTTCGCCCCCTCGGTCATCGAGGGCAGCCTCGGCAAGCCGCGCAGCGTCCCGACCGGCGACGACGAGCGGGCGGAGGTGGTGACCATCCCCGTCATGGGCCGCATCGCCGCCGGCACGCCGATCTCGGCGATCCAGAACTACACCCACGCCATTCCCGTCCCGATGGACCTCATCAGTGGCGGCGAACACTTCGCCCTCGAGGTGCGCGGCGATTCGATGATCGACGCGGGCATCCTCGACGGCGACACCGTGCTGATCAAACGCTCCGATCACGCCGACTCCGGCGACATCGTCGTCGCCCTGGTCGACGAGGAGGAGGCGACGCTGAAGCGACTGCGCAAGCGCGGCGCCTCGGTGGCGCTGGAAGCCGCCAACCCGGCCTACGAGACGCGGATCTTCGGCCCCGACCGGGTCAAGGTCCAGGGCCGCCTCGTCGGCCTCATCCGCCGCTATTGAGCGGCGCGAGCCTCCGCTTCGACCTCCTCGGCTTCGCGCTCGAGGTCCGCCATGCGCGGATCGCGCGGGGTCCAAGGGCGAGGGCTGGCCGGAAGGCTGGTGCGCACGCGCCCGTCGCGACGCAGATGCACCTCGCCCGGCGGATCGGCGGCCGACGGATAAGCGGACCTCGGGTCGGTGGCCGGCGACTTGGTGGGCGTCGGTTCGACGTCCGGCCGGTTCGCGATGTCCCACGGCACCACGCCGGTTCGGATCGACGAAGGATCGGTGCGGAGCGGTTTCCGGTCGCTCGCGGCCGGCTCGATCGCTTCGATCGGTTCGATCTCGTCCCCATCGCCGTCCGGCACGACGGCGCCGCGGTCACCGCCCGGCGCGGTTTCCGGATCGCGGGTGGGATCGACGGACGCGCGTGTGGCGGCCGAGCCGGCATCGATGCGTGATCGTTCGTCGGTGTTCCTCGCCGACGAAGGGGCCTCTATCGGTCTCGCCGGACCGGTGAAATCGAGCGTCGACGCCCCGCTGCGAGCGAGGTCGAGGCGATCGACGACGGTGGTGAGGTCGCGGCATCCCGGCGGCGCGACGAGCGTCGTGATCACCAGGGCGGCACGGCGACAATCCTCGTCGAAGGCGCTCGGATGGCGCACAACGGCGATCTCGAGCACGACGCTGCCCGGACGGTGGGACGACGCACCGAGACCACTCTCCGACTTCGATCCGATCGTTCGATCCGCCTCGGGGACGACGGCGGTGTGCCGAACTTCGGCGCCGATGCGTCCCGCGTCGGCGGCACCGGTGGCGACGCCGGTAGGCGCGTCGCGACCATCGCGAGCCGGCGCGACACCGCGATGGGCGATCCCGGCACGGGCTTTCGAACCCGCGGGAACTTCCGCCTCCGCCTCCGTGTCGCCGGTCACCCCGAAGCGGAAGACGCAGCCGACGGGGTCGCAGAGCCATCCCTCGCCGAGCCCTGCGGCACCGGCGGACCTCGCGTCGCGATCGGCGGCGAGCCAGATCGCCGTGTCGAACCGGTCCTGCCGGCCGGCGAGCACGTGCAGCCGCCCATCGTCGCCCCGCACCGCGACGGGGCTGCCGTGACGGCCGATCAGCACGTCGGGCCGGGGCCCGAGGAAGAGCAGCACGCACGCCGCGACCGCCGGCACGAGCCCGAAGAGACGGATCCGGCTCTTCCAGGCGGAGAGCCACAGGACGGCGGCGATGCCGAGCGGCATCATCGCCGGATGCGGCGCGCCGATCAGCCCGGCGCCGGCCGGCAGCGCCGCGGCCCACTGCCCGACCAGGATCATCCAATCGATCCCGAGCCCCATCACCTGCAGCGGCCAGTGGTCGAGCCCGAACGGCATCGCCAGTGCGGAGACGATCGCCGCCGGCATGGTCACGATGCCGGTCACCGGCAACACCGCCATGTTGGCGAGGATCGAATAGGGGGCGGCGCGGAAGAAGGTTCCGGCGATGATCGGCGCGGTGGCGAGGCCGGCGACGAGCGAGGAGAAGGCGAAGCCCTCGATGTTGCGGAACGTTCCGCCGAGGAGATGGGCGGCGAGCCCGGCGTCGCGACGCGGCGGCGGCCGTCGCGACGCCCAGGCGCGATAGAGATCGTAGGAGGCGACGAGCGCGATCACCGCCAGGAAGCTCATCTGGAAGCTCGGCTCCATCGCCGCCGAGGGCGTGACCGCCATGATCAGGATCGCCGCGACCGCCACCGTGTGCATGGTGATCGCCGGCCGATCGACCAGCACGGCGAGAAGCGCCACCGACAACATCAGATGCGAGCGCAACGCCGCCACCTGATTGCCGGAAAGCAGGAGATAGATCGTCGCCCCGACGAAGGCGATCGCCGCCGCCCATTTCTTGATCGGATAGCCGAGCGCGAGCGCGGGAAAGAGCGCCAGAAGGGCGCGAATGGCGACGATCACACCACCGGCGACGAGACTCATGTGGAGGCCCGAGATCGAGACGATGTGGGTGAGACCAGAGGCGCGCAGCGGCTCGGCGGCGGCTTCCGGGATCGCCCGCTGTTCGCCGACCATCAACGCCGCACCGATCGCGCCGGTCGCCCCGGGAAGGCTGGCGCGCACCCGTTCGGCGATGGCGTGGCGCAGCGATCCGAGCGGCCGGAGGAGCCGTTCGGTCCAGTCGGCCGGCCGGAGATCGATGGGCGTCACCCGGCCGCGGATGTAATCGCCGGCGCC
>CALMYM010000344.1 GCA_937873675.1 uncultured Alphaproteobacteria bacterium
ATTCAAGCAATACTCCAGCCTTAAGTCATACTTTATGACCAAGGATGTGAATGGTTTTTTTGTGAAGTACAACCCTCTGGAACCGGAAGCCCTGGCGCTGGTGCAGAAAAATCACGACCTGTTCATCGCCTCGTGGCCCAAGGACATTCGCGGCGAACGCAACTTCATTCAAATGCGCATCGAGTCGTTCAAGACCAACCTTGGATTTTTGCGCGACCGCATCCGCTTTTTGCAGCGCCAACTGGAAGGCATGGCGGCGGAACATCCCAACCGCGCCAAGGTGCAAGCCGAATACGATCTCAAGAACGGAACGGCGCTGCCGATGCTGCTGGAAGAGATGGAAAAACTGCGCCAGTTCGAAGCGACGTACGACAAGATCGAAGGTCCAAAACTCGAATGGTACAAGCTCACCAAAGCCGACCCGAACTACAAGACCACCGAAGAGGAATTCCTCGTTAACTACGATCCGAAGGTTCCCGTCCGGCTGCAAGACATCGTCCGCTTGAAGGTGGAGCAGTACACCAAAACGCTCGAAGGCAAGGATCAGTACCAGCTGCTGGCGGAGATCCGCCAACGGTTCGAGAAAGAGCCGAAACGCTTCCCGACCTGGCTGCAATACATGGTCATCCATTTTTCGGGGATGCGCTACAAATCTGCGCATGGGGCGTGGGCAGACCCGAAAGACCTGCTGGTGCGCCTGCGTGTGGACGAGGTGAAGAAAGCCCAAGCCGCGCTGACCGATGCCGATGTGACCGCAAAATGCGCCGAGAAGATCGCCCAATACGAAGGCACAGGGGCAAACAAGCCCGCGCTTGCCAAAGCCACCGAAAAGGTCTGGAAGGACAAAGTCGCTTTTCACATGCAGGGCGTCAAAGCCAACGGACCCAAGACCAAGCGCGCCGGTCTGGCGGGCGCGCTGGGGCTCGAGCCGGCGGTCGTCTTCCTCGACGAGCCGACCTCGGGTCTCGACCCGATCGGTGCCGGCGACTTCGACGATCTGATCGCCAAATTGCGTGATACGCTGGGTCTGACGGTGTTCATGGTGACACACGACCTCGACAGTCTGGCCACCGTGTGCGACCGAATAGCGGTTCTGGGGAATCGACGCGTTCTGGTCGACGGAACGCTCGCGACCATGCTCGCCTTCGATCACCCCTGGGTGAAGGCCTATTTCAGAGGGACGAGAGCCCGCGGCATCGCCGCCAGAGGACGTTGATGGAAACTCGCGCCAACCTCGTGACCGTCGGTCTGTTCGTTCTCGCGGTGATCGCCGCGGGCTTCGGCTCGGCCTTCTGGCTGCTCAAGGGGGGCGAGGGCGCACGGCGCGCCAGCCTCGTCGTCGTCTTCCCCGGCTCGGTCTCCGGTCTCGTCACCGGCGCCAACGTGTCGTTCAACGGCATCAAGGTCGGCGAGGTGAAGAAGCTCTCCTTCGCCCCCGACGATCCGGCGCGGGTGATCGCCCGCGTCGACGTCGACGCCGAGACGCCGATCAAGACCGACAGCCGCGCCTCGCTCGGCTACCAGGGGCTGACCGGTGTGGCCACCGTGCAGATCTGGGGCGGGTCGGCGCAGGCGGACTCGCTTCTCGCCCGCGACGAGAACGAACGGCTGATCTATGCCGAACGCTCGTCGATGCAGGACATCATGGAAGGGGCGCAGCGGGTTCTCGGCCGGCTCGACAGCGCCGTCGGCGAGGTCGAACAGCTGATCAAGGACAACGCCGATCCGATCAAGAAGACGGTGAAGAATGCCGAGACCTTCTCCGACGCGCTGGCCAAGAACGCCGACGGCGTCGAGAAGTTCATGAGCGCGGTCTCCAAGGCCGGCGACGTCCTCGCCTCCGTCTCCGGCAAGATCGAGGTGCTCGCCGACGACGTCGACGGGCTGGTCCGGACGGTCGACAAGGGCAAGGTGACGGACATCGTCGACAACGCCCATTCGATGATGGGCCGGCTCGACGAGGCGTCGAAGCGGGTCGACGGCATCCTCGCCAAGATCGACGCCATCGCCGGGTCGGACGAGGGCAAGGGCGTGGTCAAACAGGCCGCCGGCTTCCTCGAAGAGGCGACGGCCGCGGCCAAGAGCATCAAGGAGACGGCCCAGACCTTCCAGGCGCGGGCCGACGAGATCGCCGACGGTCTGGCGCGGCTGACCGGCGCCGGGGTGCGCGATCTGCGCGATTTCGTCGCCGAGGGCAAACGCACGCTCGGTACCATCGATCGGGCGGTGACCAATCTCGATCGCGATCCCAAGCGGCTGATCTTCGGCGGTTCGGGCGCGCGGGTGCCGGAATATTCGGGGAATCGGAGATGAGACGACGCGCTGACCATCGACGGGCGAAGACGGCGGGGCGCGCCCTCGCGGCGCTCGGGCTGGCGGCGACGCTCGCCGGCTGTTCGGCGGTGATGCCGACGCCGTCGGCCGACACCTACGACCTGAGCGCGCCGGCGACGACCCTGCCGCCGCGGGGCCGATCCTTGCAGGTGCTGGTCGCCGAACCGGCGGCCGACCGGGCGCTCGACACCGAACGCATCGTGGTGCGGCCGAGCGCCACCGAGATCGCCTATTTCTCCGGCGCCCAGTGGGCCGACCGGCTGCCGCGCCTCGTCCAGTCGCGTCTGGTCGCGGCGCTCGAGGCGTCGGGGCGGTTCCGCGCCGCCGGGCGTCCGGGGCAGGGGCTGGCCATCGATCGCCAGATCGTCACCGAGATCCGCGCCTTCGACTACGAGGCGGCCGAGGGGCGGGTGGTGATCGCGCTGTCGATCAAGCTGATGGACGACCGTAGCGGGCGGGTCCTCGCGACCCGCGCCTTCCGCGCCGAAGAGCCCGCCGCCGACAGCGCCAAGGCGGCCGTCGCCGCCTTCGACCGGGCACAGACACGGCTGATGGCCGAGATCGTCGCCTGGGCCGGCCAGCGCGGGTGAGGGTGTCCCGGGAACCGGGCGGGTGCCGAGGAGCCGAAGGCGAATTGCACCGACGACGTCTCGGGCGGGCGGCGGCTTCATGATCCGATAGGAACCGGGCACTTCGTCGGCCGACGACCGCACTCGGGCGCCGCCGGCGCAATTCGCTTCGCTCTTTGCGCCCTACGGTCCCGGTGTCGCCGATCTCCGTCGATCCGAATGCGAAACGGCCGCCCCGAGGAGCGGCCGTTCGCGTTTTCGAGTGGGTCGCGTCTCGCCTCAGTCGAGGCGGCCGCTGGCGTGGGCGAGGAGCGTGTAGACCTTGCCGGTGTCGGAGGCGAGGTAGTTGCGCGCCGCGTCCGGATCGCGCGAGGAGCGCGAGGCTTCGCCGAGCAGGCTCTCGAAGTCGGCGACGTAGCGGTCGACCGCGGTGCGGAACTCGCTGTCGCGCTGATACTTGCGGCGGATCTCCTCGAAGGTCTGCTGGCCCTGGAGGGTGTAGAGCCGGCGCGAGAAGACGTTGCGTTCGCCGTGACGCCAGCGGTCCCACAGATCGGCGAAGGCTTCGTCGTCGATGGCGCGGGCGATGTCGCCGGAGAGCGCGTCGAGCTTGTCGACGACGTTCGTCTGGGCGCGGGTGTAGGCCGGGGCGGGGGCGGCGGCCGGTTCCTCGTCGCGCGAGGCGCGGCGCAGGAGATCGGACATCCAGCCGCCACGGGCGGGCTCACGTGGCTCCTCCCGCGGCGCGGCGGGCGGCGCTTCGCGATAGCTGCCGTAGGCCGGCGCGGACGGCGTCGGGCGACGCGGTTCGGCGAAGGCGACGGCGGCCGGTTCGGGCGCCGGGGCCGGCGCAGGCGCCGGTTGGGGCCGACGCGGCGCCTCGTAGCGCGGCGCGGCCTCGACCGAGGCGGCGCGGGTGCCGGTGGCACGCGAGACGTCGAGGTTGGCGGTCTGACGGCCGACCAGGGCGGAGAGATCGGCGAGCGCCTTCAACTGGTCGGTGACGACGCGACGCAGCTGAGCGGTCGACTCTTCGGTCTCCTTCGGCAGTTCGAGGACGCCACGGCGCAGCTCGGTGCGGGTGGCCTCCAGTTCGGACTGCATGATGCGGGCGGCGTCGCGCATCTTGTCGGTCGCCTCGGCGAAGCGGCCGGTGGTCTCGCCCACGGCGCGCGTCATCTCGGCGATCATCGCCTCCTGGGCGGCGCGCAGGGCTTCGGCCGAGCGCTGGCCCTCGGTGCCGGCGGTCTGACGCAGCGTGTCGAGCTGGGTCAGGACCTTGCGCATCGCCTCTTCCGCGGCGGTGGTCAGCGAAGCGCCGACGTCGCGGGCGCGGGTCTCGGCGGTGGTGAGCGTGTCGCCCACCAGACCGGAGAAGGCGTGCATCATCGTCTCCACCGACTGCGTCTTGTCGACGAGACCGGCGGCGAGTTCCTCGAGCGAGCGGCGACGCTCCTCGACGGTGGTCTCGAGCGCCTTGTTGGCGTCGGAGAGCAGGTTGGTGGCCGAGGTCAGACTGCGGGCCTGTTCGTCGAAGCGCAGAGTGAGATCGGCGACATCGTGGAGGACGGTCTTGGAGGTGCTCTCCAGCGCCGCGACCTGGGTCGAGACCTGTTCGGTGATGCCGCGGGTCTCGGCCAGCGCCTGTTCGAGGACGGTGCGGACCTCCTCGGTGCGGCCGCCGAGGTTCTTCTCGACGAGGTCGAGGTTCTCGCCGGCGCGGTTGAGCACCGAATGGAGGGTGAGGTTGGCCTGGGTCAGGCGCTCGAGCAGCCCGCCCATGTCGTCGCGCAGGCGGTCGGAGGCTTCCGCCACCACGCCGACGGCGGCGCGGCTCTTGTCGTCGAAGGCGGCGACGAGCGAGGCGGTCGCGCCGGCGACCACTTCGGACGCCACGCGGCTCTTCTCGTCGAAGGTCGCCACCAGCGCGTCGGAGGCACGGGCGACGACCTCGGTCGCCACACGGCTCTTCTCGTCGAGGGCGGCGACGAGGGTCTCGGAGGCGCGGGACACCACTTCGGTGGCCTCGCGGGTCTTGTCGTCGAAGGCGGCGACCAGCTGTTCGCGCGCCTCGGTGACGACGCGGGTGGCGTCGAGACCCTGACGGGCGACGGCTTCGGTGAGGTCGCGACCCTTGCGGTCGAGGGCCTCGACGAGGATGTCGCGGGCCTGACCGATCTTGCCGGTGATCTCGCCGACGCGGCCGTCGACGGTCTCGCCGAGGGCGCGGGAGATCTCGCCGGCGCGGGCGGCGAATTCGTCGGAATGCGCCGACAGGGCGGAGACGAGCTCGCCGCCGCGACCGCCGATGAGATCGGTGAGGTCGCGGGTGCGGGCGTCGAGTTCGCCGACGACGGTCGCGGTGCGGCCGGTGATGGTGCGCTCCAGCTCCTCGGTGGCGCCGGTGATGCGGCCGGTGGCCCCTTCGATCGAGCCGGCGACCTGACGGGCGGCGCGGTCGGCCTCTTCGCCGAGCGCCGAGGTGATCGCCGACAGGCGCTCCTGGGTGAGACGGTCGAAGGCGGAGGTGCGCTGGTCGAGGGTCTCGGTGACCTCGTAGAGGCGGGCGGCGCCCGGGCGGCGTGCCTCCGCGGGGTGGGGGGGGGGGGGGGGGGCGGGGGAGGCGGGGCCGGCGGGGGCGGTGGGGGGGGGGGCGCCCGCCACGGCCGCCCGGGGCGCGG
>CALMYM010000345.1 GCA_937873675.1 uncultured Alphaproteobacteria bacterium
GCTGGTGGTCGAGGACGACGCCCGGGTACGCGACGCGGTCCTCGATCTCCTCGCCTTCTCGGGCCACACGGCGCACGCCGTCGCCTCCGGCGCCGAGGCGATCGCCTGTTTCTCCGCCGATCCGCGCTTCGACGCGGTGCTCACCGACCTCGCTCTGCAGAACGGCATGGACGGTGTCGCCCTCGCGGCGGCGTTGCGGGCGATCCGCCCCGATCTGCCGGTCATGGTGACGACCGGCTACGTCGGTGCGGCGCCGATCGACCTGCCGATCCTGATGAAGCCGTTCCGCCGCGAAGACCTCGACGCGGCGCTCGCCCGCCTCGTCGGGTGAGGGCGCTCGGTTTCCCGGCGCCTGCCGGGGAATGGCCGATCTTCTGGTGAAATCGACGTTCGAGGCGATCTTCGGCGACCTGGACACGGCACGTCCCCCCTTCTCCCCTTTGTGGGAGAAGGTGCCCGAAGGGCGGATGAGGGGGTGCGCGCGTGAGCGCGCAAGGGGAAAACCCGATAATTTCTGCCGTTTCGAAAGGCCTACACCCCTCATCCGACCCTACGGGCCACCTTCTCCCGCAAGGGGAGAAGGGAGGGCGCGCATCCGCGCGCGAACCGAACCGGACAGCCGAGGGTGCCCGACCCCCGTCAAAGCCGGATGCCGACGGTCGCGAGCCCGCGAACGACCGATCCGCTCGTCGGCAGGAGCGGGATCAGGCAGGCCTGCAGCGAGTGGTACATGTCGGGCTTGCCGTAGAAGGGATACGTGTTCGGCTTCAGATCGTGGTCGAGCTGGGGGAACCAGCCGCCCGCCTCGGGATCGACGAAATGGGCGCGGGTGAAACCCCAGATCCGACGATACCAGCTCTCGTGATAGGCGTCGCCGTCGATGGCGCCGAGGAAGGCGGCGGCGCCGATCCCCTCGCAGCAGGGCCACCAGTAGCGATCACGGATGCGTGGGCTCCCGTCCCAGTCGAGGGTGTAGAAGAACCCGCCCTTCTCCGCGTCCCAGCCGTCGGCGACGGTGCGGCGGAAGAGGCGGCGCGCCGTTTCCGCCGTCCAGTCGTCGGGCCGGCCCTTCAGCTCCCACAGCTGCAACAACAACCGCGTCCATTCGAGGCCGTGACCGGGCGTCGTGCCGTAGGGGCGGAACATCGGATCGCCTTCGTAGGTGCGATCGAACTCCCAGTTCTCGTCGAAATGCTCGGCGACGTGCCAGCCGGCGGCCTCCGCGTTGCGGTGGACGATGCGCTCGGCGATGCGCTCGGCCATCACCAGGAAGTCGCGTTCGCCGGTCGCCTCGTAGGCGGCCATCGCCGCTTCGGTCAGATGCATGTTGGAGTTCTGCCCGCGATAGCCGCCGAGCGGCGTCCAGTCGCGGCCGAATTCCTCGGCGACCGCCCCCTTCGCCTCCTCCCAGAAGCGCTCGTAGAGGATCATGGCGACGTCTTCGAGAAGGCGGTCGGCATCGGGATGGCCGATCGTCTTGGCGCTCGCCGCGGCGAGCAGCACGTGGGCGTGGCCGTAGGCCTGTTTGGTGTCGTTCATCGGACCGTCGCCGCCGATCGTCCACATGTAGCCGCCATGCACGGGATCGCGGTGGCCGTTCCACAGGAAGTCCATGCCGTGGTCGACGAGATCCTCGGCTCCGGGACGACCGAGGAGATGGGCGATGGCGAAGCCGTGGACGGCGCGCGCCGTATGGTGCAGGACGCGGATCGGCACGCCGCCGAGGAAAAACTCTGCCGCCAACGGTCGCCCGGCGGCGTCGAGTTCGAAGAAGCCGCCGGCGGGATCGCGGGCGTGGCGTTCGAAGAAGGAGAGGATGCGGCCGGCCTCCTCGAGGAGCCACAGCCGATGGGCGGTCGTTTCGGCCCAGCGATGGAACGGCCGTTCGAGCACGAGGTTCGTCATCGTCCCCCTCCTGTGCCTGCGCCGAGGCAGGATACGCCTCATTCGCCCCGCCGTCGCCGGCCGAGACGGTGAGAAGAGTGGCGCCGCGCCTCGTTCTCCGCCGCACAGGATACGCCGAAGCGCCTCCACGAAGAACGCCGTGTCATTCGCCATCGGGCCGGCGCATGCTTCGCCGGCATCGCTGCCGTCGCGCGAGATTCGTCGGAAGGACAGGAACCGCATGATCGCCGTCCTCGGCATCACCACGCCGATCTTCCTCCTGATCCTGCTCGGCTATGCCGCCACCCGCTTCCGGGTGATCGGGCCGGACGACGTCCGCTCTCTCGGCACCTTCGTGGTGCGCTTCGCGCTGCCGGCGCTGATCGTCCATGCGCTCTCCACCCGCCCGTTGCGCGAGGTGATCGACGTCCGCTTCCTCGTCGTCTACGCCGCCGCCTCGCTGGCGGTCTTCGGCCTCGTCTATGCCGTGGCGCGCTTCGGGTTGAAGCGAGGGCCGGCGGCCAGCGCCGTGCACGCCCTCGGCGCGGCGTCGCCCAACAGCGGCTTCGTCGGCTTCCCCGTCGCCTCGCTGGTGGTCGGGCCGACCACGGCGGCGACGGCGCTCGCCTTGGCCATGACGGTGGAGAACGTGCTCACCATCCCGCTGGCGCTCGCGGTGGCGGAATCGGAGGCGCATGCCGGGACGCGGATCGGCCGGGTCGTCGCGCTCGTCGCCGGACGCTTGGCGAAGAACCCGATGATCATCGCGATCGTCGTCGGCATGGTCGTCTCGGCGAGCGGTTTCGGCCTGCCGGCGGTGCTGGCCAAGCCGATCGGCATGTTGGCGGCGGCGTCGGGCGCCACGGCGCTCTTCGTCATCGGCGGGGCGCTCGCCGGCGGCGGCGTCGGCGACGTGGCGAAGGAGGCGCTGCTGCCTGTTCTCGCCAAGCTGCTCCTCCACCCGCTCGTCACCTTGGGCGGCCTCATGGTCCTACCGCTCGCGTCGGCGGATCTGCGCCTGTCGCTGCTCGTCATCACCGCCTCGCCGATGCTGACGATCTACGCCCTCCTCGGTCGGCCCTACGGACGCGAACGCATCTGCGCCGCCGCCCTGGTGATGGCGACGGTGGCGTCGTTCTTCACCCTGTCGGCGCTGCTGTGGCTCACCGGCGCGACCGGCGTGGCGCACTGACGAGGCCCGGATGGGCTCTCAGACACGTCGGAGAACCGCCTCGATCGGCCCGAAACTGGCGCGACAGCCGCCGAGCGGCGACGGGCCGAGATCGAGCCGCATGCCGTATTCGGCGAGGACGTCGGAAACGATCGACAGGCCGAGGCCGGCGCCTTCCGCCGTGGCGTCCTCGCTGTGGCCGCGGGTGAGGAGATCGGGGAGCCGCTCCGGCGCGATCCCCGGCCCGTCGTCGTCGACGACGATGCGCAGCTCGCGATCGATCCGTTCGGCGCTCACCCGTATCGTGGTGCGCGCGACCTTGCGGGCGTTGTCGAGCAGGTTGCCGACCACCTCGCCGAAATCGTCGGCGTCCATGCGCGGCTTCAGTTCTTCGGCCAGATCGTCGAGCCACACCAGTTCGCCGCCGCGCGGCGCCCGCGACAGGAGCGCGATCAACCGATCGACGGTGGCGCGAGCGTCGGTCAGCGTCCCACCGCCGGCGACGGCGCCGTGGGTGCGGGCGCGCGACAGCTCGCGTTCGACATGAGCGCGCATCGCTTCGATCTGGAGGCGCAGAAGATCGGCGCTCTCGGTGTCGCCGGCCTCGCGACGACGGCGTTCGAGGCCCTGCAGGATGGTCAGCGGCGTCTTGAACCCGTGCGCCAGATCGCCGGCTCGCGCCCGCGCCCGCCGGACCAGATCCTCCTGTCGCTCCAGCAAAGCGTTGAGGTCCTCGACGACCGGCGCCACCTCTTCGGGGAAAGCGCCGTCGAGACGCCGCGCGGTTCCCGCATGCACGGCGGCCAGCCGTCGGCGCAGGAGGCCGAGCGGAGCCAAGCCGAACGACGCCTGCACCGCCGCCCCGCCGAACAGCAAGAGGCCGATCAGACCCAGCGCACTGGTCAGGTCGCCGGCGAACTTCGCCCGCAGCTCCTGCATGTCCCGGGTGTCGAGGGCGACCGTGAGGGTGAATTCGCGTTCCCCTCCGGTCCCCGTGAGCGTCACGGGACGACGCAGGACGTAGACGATCTGGCCCTCCGGTCCATGCTCCTCGCGGGCCAAGCCGCGCGGTGACATGTGCTGCGGCAGGTCGGCGACCAGATCCTGGTCCCACAGCGACCGCGACCGGAGGATCGGCTCGCCCTTCTCTTCGATCCGCCAATAGGCGCCGGCGAAGGGCGTGTGGAAGCGCCGATCCGACATTTCGCGGGCCACCGTCGGTTTGGTGCCGTCGACGAGGACGAAGGCCGAGGCCAGTTCGTTCCAATAGATGTCGAGGTCCTGCTCCACCGTCTGCTCGATCGAATTCTCGAACATGTCGGAGAGCGCCAGACCGCCGATGGTCAGCGTCGCCACCAGGGTCGCCGCGGCGACCGCCAGCACGCGCAGGCGCAGCGACCAACTGCGGCCGGCGTCGCCGCCGGGCGTTTCAGTCGGCGATGACGTAGCCATGGCCGCGCTGGGTCCGGATCACGTCGGAGCCGATCTTCTTGCGAAGGCGGGCGATCAACACCTCCAATGTGTTGGAGCCGGGCTCCTGGCTGCCGGCCCAGACGTGTTCGCACAACTCGAACTGCGACACGACCCGACCGCGGTTGTGGGCGAGATAGCGCAGCGCCCGGTATTCGAGCGGCGTCAAGGCGATGGGGCGTCCCGCCCGACTGAGCGACATGGCGCGCGTGTCGAGCCTGAGGCCGCCGATCTCGATCATCGGCGTGGTGTGTCCCTGCGATCGGCGCAGCACCGCGCCGAGGCGCGCGATCAGCTCTTCGGCGTGGAACGGCTTGGGCAGATAGTCGTCGGCACCGGCGTCGATCCCGGCCACCCGCTCCATCCAGGCGCCGCGCGCCGTCAACACCACGATCGCCGATCGGCAGCCGGCCTGACGCAGGTTGCGCACCACCGACAGCCCGTCGAGGCGCGGAAGACCGAGATCGACGACGATGCCGTCGTAGTCCTCGGTCTCGCCCTTGAACCACGCCGTCTCGCCGTCGCCGACGACCTCGGTGACGTAGCCCGCGCCCTGGAGGCACGCGGCGACCTCCTCGGCGATGTCCTTCTCGTCTTCGGCGATCAGGATCCTCATCACCGCCTCCTCGTGTCCAACAGCCGGCCCTCGCGGGCTTCGATCCGGACTTCGGAATAGCGCCCGTCACGACCGAGCATGATCACCTCGTAGGTCCAGGAATCGAGAAATCCGTGGTGCAGTTCGACTTCGAGAACGCGCCCGGGAACCGCTCGGTTCGCGAGTGTCAGAATGTCGCTCAGCGGCATGATCTGGCCCTCGGCGAGGGCCTTTCGCGCTTCCGCGGCATCCTCGGTCGGCACGGCGGCGAGCCCGCCCAGCGCCGACCGCCCCTTCTCGGGATCACTCGTCCGGGAGCCGGAGCGACCGTCGTCGTCGCCTTTGACGGCGGTGTCGTTGCTGGTCTTGCCGTCGTCGCTCTTGCCGCTTTCGCCCTTGCCGCCGCCGTCGCCCTTGCCGCTGCCCCCGCCCTTGCCGCCGCCCTCGCCGTGCTCACCGCCGCTGCCGCTCCCGGAGCCACCGCCGCCGTGACCGCCGCCACTTTCGCCGCCACCACCGTCGCCGCCGCCGTGTCCACCACCGCTCTCGCCGCCGCCGTGGCCGCCACCGCTCTCGCCGCCACCGTGGCCGCCACCGCTCTCGCCGCCGCCGTCGCGG